>NZ_KV794782.1:0-2153 GCF_001808895.1 Corynebacterium sp. HMSC070E08 | reverse complement strand
AATAGGGTGTCCACTAAACGAGGGTAACCTCAAACGTTCTACACTTGGACATCATGAGTGACACTCCCACCGCTTCTTCAGCCCTCACAACACCATATGAGGACCTCCTGCGCCGCGTCCTGGAAGAAGGCGCTCCCAAAGGCGACCGCACTGGTACCGGTACCCTCTCCCTGTTCGGTGCCCAACTTCGTTATAACTTGGCGGAGTCTTTTCCCCTGCTGACCACCAAGAAGGTCTACTTCCACGGCGTGATTGGTGAGCTGCTGTGGTTCTTGCGCGGCGAATCCAACGTGACGTGGCTGCAGGAGAACAAGGTCCGCATCTGGAACGAGTGGGCCGATGAGGACGGTGAGTTGGGCCCTGTCTACGGCGTGCAATGGCGCTCCTGGCCCACGCCGGATGGCCAGCACATCGACCAAATTCAGGCCGCCCTGGACACGCTCAAGAACAACCCGGATTCCCGCCGCAACCTGGTCTCCGCGTGGAATGTCTCTGAGCTGGACAAGATGGCGCTCATGCCCTGCCACCTGCTGTTCCAGCTCTACGTCGCTGACGGTGCACTCTCCATGCAGGTCTACCAACGCTCCGCGGACATGTTCTTGGGCGTTCCTTTCAACTTGGCCTCCTATGCCGCGCTGACCCACATGTTTGCACAGCAAGCAGGCCTGAAGGTGGGCGAGCTCATCTGGACCGGCGGCGATTGCCACATCTACAACGACCACATCGAACAGGTCAAGGAGCAGCTTTCTCGCGAGCCCCGTGCATACCCGCAGCTCAAGCTCCACAAGGCGCAGGACATGTTCTCCTATGACTTCGATGATTTTGAGGTCATCGGCTACGACCCTCACCCCACCATCAAGGCGCAGGTGTCCGTTTAATGCTGGGCGCAATCTGGGCCCAGTCCCTTGACGGCATCATTGGTGACGGCGTGGTCATGCCCTGGCACGTGCCGGAGGATCTCAAGCACTTCAAGGAAGTGACCATGGGCGCGCCCGTCATCATGGGCCGCAAGACATGGGAATCCCTCAACCCCAAGTTCCGCCCGCTGCCGGGCCGGGAGAACATCGTGCTGTCCAGCCGCGAGCCCGACGAGTGGTCTGCGGGCGCCACCGTGGTGGATAGCATCGACGCCGCACTCGAAACCGCGCCCGGCGACGCCTGGATCATCGGCGGTGGCCAACTTTATAGCTCCGCCCTCGACCGCGTGGATACAATCGAGCTCACCCTCATGGGTGTACAAGTCGGCGATGCCTACGGCGCAGATGCCGTACTCGCCCCGAGCGTTCCGGAAGAATTCAGCCTATCTGCCGATAGTGACTGGCTGACCTCCGAATCAGGCCACCTCACCATTCCCGGCCAGCCCCCGAGCGAGCTGCCCATGAAATACCGATTCCTCACCTACGACAGAAAGGCTGCTGCATAATGGCAACTACCCCCGAAACCACTGAGCACGTCACCATCTTCTTCGCTGACTGGTGCCCGTTCTGTGTAAAGCTGATCAAAAACCTGGACCGCACCGAAACCCCATATGAGCTCGTCGATGTCGAAGGTGAGAACACCGACGACATCAACGCCTGGATTGAATCCGTCAACGACGGCAATCGCATCGTTCCAACCGTCCTCTACTCCGACGGCACTCACGCCACCAACCCTTCCGCCAGCGAGGTTCGCGCCAAGTACGCGGAGCTGGCCGGCGAGTAGACCCAAGGCGACGCATTTACCGCCGCCTAAAGCAGGGCTGCTAATCTTACTTAGGTGCGCAACGCACCCCCGCCCCAGTAGCTCAGGGGATAGAGCACGGCTCTCCTAAAGCCGGTGTCGGAAGTTCGAATCTTCTCTGGGGCACGCTGTGAAGTCTCGAGACATCGTTCCGGTCGGTGTCTCGAGATTTTTAGTTGCCCCGACTGGGGTTGAGTTCGTTGTCTTTCTAGTTGTAGTAGATCTTTTCTTCGGTGAGTGTGTAGGCGGCGATTTGTGCCCCAGTGATGGCTATTTTGACGTCGACGTGGTTGTCGATGCAGACCATGGTGATTGGTTCCCCGCCCCATCTGCGTCCGATGTAGAGGCGGCGTAGTTTGCCTCCCCATCGCAGGGTTGTCTTGCCGTTGGTGCCGATTTTGGGCTTAAGGGACATTTCGTGTGGATTTGCGGCG
>NZ_KV794781.1:0-343 GCF_001808895.1 Corynebacterium sp. HMSC070E08 | reverse complement strand
GCCTGAGTACAAGGATGGCAAGGGTAAGCCTGGTAAGGATGCCAAGGTTGATGCTCCGAAGTTCAAGGACGGCGAGGGTAACGACACCGATACTCCGGATGGCACCACGTTTGCTCCGGATGAGTCTGAGGACAAGGCTCCGAAGTACACCGATAAGGACGGTAATGAGAAGCCGTTGCCGAAGGACAATGTAAAGGTTGATCCGAACACCGGTGAGGTCACCGTTACGGTTCCGGAGGACGCGAAGCCGGATACCAAGATTGAGGTTCCGGTTAAGGTGACGTACCCGGATGATTCGACTGATGATGCCACGGTGACTGTCACGGTTGAGCAGCCGGATGCT
>NZ_KV794780.1:0-14659 GCF_001808895.1 Corynebacterium sp. HMSC070E08 | reverse complement strand
GTTTGCCGGTAAAGCGGGTGGGGCCGAAGTACACTTGGTGCAGGCCTGCGAGTTCGGTGGCGTCGGCTGGGTCTGCACCGAGCGCGCGAAGCTCATCGGGTGTGCCAGGTATGTTTTCCACCAGCGCAATCCCCAAGTTGCGGAGGCGGAGGTAGGTTTCGATATCCCCCATGGGCACGAAGATTAAAGCAGCACCCGCAGCCTCGCAACCGGAGGAACAAAATCCCTGCTTAGAAGGGATGCGTCACGTGTAGTGGGGAGATTGTGGATCACAGGTCGGGATAAGCGCCAAACACGGGCTCGGAACTGGCATGAGAAAAGCCCCTCAGGGGAGGGGCTAGATGCGTGTGCTAACCGCGGTCGACGGCGCGGTTGCGCAGGGCGCGGGCGAGGCGGTCACGCTGCTCGGTCACGGCGCGGCGCAGGCCACCGGCCAGATCGCGGGAGAGAAACTCATCGGCGCGGTCGAGGGTCTCCTGGCTGACATCCCAGCGCGGGAACAACCCGGTCACCGTGGTCAAGGCAATCTCGTTGGACTGCGCGGACCAGATCTTTTCCGCCACGTCGAAGAACTCTGCACTCGGCAGGAGCTCGTCGGCGCCTACGAACGTCAGGCCCGCCAGCTTCGACTCCAAGTCGCGGTTGCCCAGCTCACCGGCGACAATCTCGTCCCACACCGCGCGCTTGTTGTCCTCGGTGTTTACGGCGGCCAACGCCTTAAGCGAGGCCTGGTAACCCGTCGCGGTGTTATCGCGGTTGAGTTCCTCAGCCACCGCCGTCATGGCGGCGCCGGCGGCTTCGGGGCCGGTGACGTCGGCAAGCGAGCCATCGGCGATGAGCGCAGTGAGCGCCTTCCAGCGTAGGCCCGCATCCGAGGAAGTCTGAAGGAGCTCCTGGAAGAAGGTGCGGGAGGCGTCGTGAAGCTTGATGCCGGCCAGCGCCTGGGTGAAGACGATGGAGCGCGCGGTGTCATCGGAGCGGGCGCCGTCAAGGAGGGCGTCGGCAAGCTGCGTATCCTCCTTTGCCCACTCCGGGTCGGCGTAAGTGGACTGGGCCATAGCGGCCTGGGAGAGGATGCGCTCCAGCACGGCGAGCTCGGTCTCCGCCGCCGCACCGCGGGCCACGAGTGCGACGAAATCGCGGGCGCGCATCGAGCCTGCGCGGGTCATCTCCCACGCGGTGGACCAGCACAGAGTGCGGGCCATGGGGTCTTCGAACTTGTCGACATTCTCCAATAGGAACTGCAAGGAACCGGCGTCCAGCTCGATGAGGCAGTAGGTCAGGTCATCGTCGTTAGGCAGCACAAAGTCGATGTCCGCCTGCTTGCGGCCAATGAGTTCCGGAATCTCGGTAAAGGCGCCATCGATATCCATCTCGATGCGCTCGGTGCGCACCACCTTCTCTCCTTGCAGGGCGTAGACGCCGACGGCGACGCGGTGGGTGCGCAGAGTATCGCCACGTTGGGTGAGATAGGCCTGTGTGATGGTGCCGGACTCGTCCGTCTCCAACGCCACACCCAGAGTGTTCACTCCCGTGGTCTTCAGCCACTGCTGTGCCCAGAAGGACAGGTCGCGCCCCGAGGCCTCCTCGAGGTGGCGCAGCAAATCCCCGAAAGTAGCGTTGGCCCACTGGTGCTCCTGGAAGTGGCGGCGCACGCCAGCGAAGAAATTCTCGCGGCCCACGTACGCCTGCAACTGCTTCAGCACCGACGCCCCCTTGGCGTAGGTGATGCCGTCGAAGTTCTGCTCCACAGTCTCAATATCGGAGGCATCCGTGGAAATCGGGTGCGTCGTGGGCAGCTGGTCCTGCTGGTAGGCCCAGGCTTTCTCCACGTTGGCAAAGGTCACCCACGCGGTGTCGTACTGGGTCTCCTCCGCCTGGGAAATCGCCGCCGACCAGGTGGCGAAGGACTCGTTGAGCCACAGGTCATCCCACCACTGCATGGTCACGAGGTCACCGAACCACATGTGCGCCAGCTCGTGCAGAATGGTGTCCGCGCGGCGCTCGTACTTGTAGTGCGAGGCTTGCGACGTAAAAACATACTCGTCGCGGATGGTCACGCAGCCGGCGTTCTCCATTGCGCCGGCGTTGAACTCCGGAACGAAAATCTGGTCGTACTTGCCAAAGGGGTAGGCAAAGCCGAAGTTGCGGTGGTAGAAATCAAAACCCTGCTTGGTCTCCGTGAACAGGCGCTCGGCGTCGAGCGAATCCAGCAGCGAGGGGCGGCAATAAATACCCAACGGCACCTCAACGGTTTTAGCAGGCGAGCCCTCCGGGTGCTCCGCCAGCGTGCCCGTCCACGTATCCGTCACGCCCACATACGGGCCCGCACACAGAGCAATCAGGTACGTCGACAGCGGGTAATCCACCGCCGCGCGCACGGTGTTGCCTGAACGCGTGATGGGGGAGTTCGTAATCACTGTCCAGTGCTCCGGAACCTCAAGAGCCAGCGAGTACGTAGCCTTCAGATCCGGCTGGTCAAAGCAGGCGAAGACGCGCTTGGCGTCGGCAGTCTCGAACTGGGTGTAGAGGTAAGCCTCGCCGTCGACCGGGTCGACGAAGCGGTGCAAGCCCTCGCCGGTGCGGGAGTAACGAATCTTCGCCACGACCATCAGCTCATACTCCGCCACCTGCAAACCAGACAGCGGGATACCGTACGTCGGGTCATAAGCACTGGTGGGCAGGGGAGCGCCGTTGAGGCGGACCTCGAGAAGCTCGTCACCGCGCAAGTCAATGAACGTCGAGCCAGCTTCCTTCACCCGGAATGTCACCACGGTCGTGGAAGTAAAGAACTCGTCCCCGGTGAGGTCGAGGGCGACGTCGTAGTGGCTTACCTCCAGCATGCCGGAGCGCTGCTGGGCTTCCTCGCGGGTGAGGTTAATCGAGGTCATGTAGGTTACTCCTCTTCGTCGGTGATTAAGTCTCTGCACCAGCGTAGTCACACGCCTAGGGTGGGGTGCCACAGACTACACAAGCAAAGGAGATTTACTGTGGCCCAACAAGTAACCTTCTGGTTCGACTGCTCCTGCCCCTTCGCATGGCTGACCTCGCGCTGGATTAAAGAGGTGGAGAAGGTCCGCGATATCGAGGTGACCTTCCAGCCGATGTCCCTCTCGGTGCTCAACAAGGGCCGCGACTTGGACCCGGAGTACATGAAGATGATGGAGGCCAACTGGGGCCCTGCCCGCGTAGCAGCCAAGATTGCCGTGGAGGCCCCGGACAAGGTCGACGCCTTCTACACCGCCATGGGCACCCGCATCCACACGGAGGGCCAGGGCGGCAAGAAGGGTTACGGCGCCTACGACGACATCATCAAGCAGGCGCTTGACGACGTCTCCCTCCCCTCCACCTTCGCCTCCGTGGCCAACACCGAAGAGATGGATGAGAAGCTCACCGAGTTCCACAACCGCGGCATCTCTGAGGTCGGCGATGAGGTCGGCACCCCGGTGGTGAAGTTCGGCGATACCGCCTTTTTCGGCCCGGTCATTACCCGCGTTCCCACCGGCGAGGAAGCAGGCGAGCTTTTCGACGCCTCCGTGCGCCTAGCCCAGTTCCCCTACTTCTTCGAACTCAAGCGCTCCCGCACCGAAGCTCCGCAGGTTTAGCGAGTTCGATTCTGCGTCGCTGCTACGACGACGCAGATGAGGACGATGGGGGTGAGCACGAAAGCAGGAAGTCCTGCGATGTTGATGATTGGGAGGTAGGCCTGCGCTTGAAATTCCTCCCACGCGGCGACTACCCACGTAGCCCATGAAGCGCCTGCGAGGAGTGCAAGCACACCGGCGGTGATCCCAGCTGCACGGTGTGGCTTCTGGGCTATCCACCACGCGCCCACCCCGAGGTGAGCCACGGTCATCACGATCGCCATGACCAGGGGCCGGAGGAAGCTGCGTTCCGTGAAGAAACCTGCGGCGAACAAGCCGGCGCCGATGAGAAAAGCTATGAAGTATAGGCTGGCCACGCGTCGTGTCATGGGTATGAAAACCTCCTCTTGTGCGTGAGTGGCCCCAAGCGTAGCAAGCGCACGCTATTAATGGCAGGGCTCAGCGGGGAGTCGTGCTGCCCGCTAAGATGTGGGCCATGCGCGTTTATTTAGGAGCAGACCACGCAGGGTTCGAGATGAAGAACATCATCGCTGAACACCTGAAGAAGCAGGGGCACGACGTCATTGACTGCGGTGCCCACGAGTACGACGCCGAGGATGATTACCCGGCATTTTGCATCGAGGCCGCGCTGCGGACCGTCAACGATCCGGGCTCGCTCGGCATCGTGCTCGGCGGTTCCGGTAACGGCGAGCAGATCGCTGCGAACAAGGTGAAGGGCGCGCGCTGCGCCTTGGCGTGGTCCCCGGAGACTGCACGCCTAGCCCGCGAGCACAACAATGCCCAGCTCATCGGCATTGGCGGCCGCATGCACTCCGAGGAGGAGGCGCTCGCCATCGTTGATGCCTTCCTAGATCAGGAATGGTCCCGTGCTGAGCGCCACCAGCGCCGCATCGACATTCTTGCCGAGTACGAGCGCACCAACATTCCGCCGGAGCTTCCGGAGGCTTAGTAGTTCATCTCCTTGGGGTGAGTGCCGCCGCGGCCCTCTTCCCCGAGGTCGAGATCAGTAATCGCAGCCATCTCGGATTCATCAAGCTCGAAGCCGAATACATCGAAGTTCTGCGCGATGCGCTCCGGGTTTTCGGACTTCGGGAACACGATGACGCCATTTTGCAGGTGCCAGCGGATAATCACCTGAGCGGGGGAAACGCCATATTTCTCGGCGGGCTCGGTGATTTCCGGTTGCTCAAAAAGATCTGTCTTGCCCTGGCCTAGTGGGCCCCAGGCCTCGATGTGTACTTGGTGGGCGCGGAAGGCATCGAGCTCGCGCCAGCGCTGCAGGTAGGGGTGCAGCTCCACCTGGTTGACCACGGGGGTTTCATCAGTCCGGGTTTCCAGCTGGTCCAGGTGCTCCAGTTCGAAGTTGGAGACGCCGATGGACTTGGCCTTGCCGGCCTTCTTCAGCTCGATAAGCTGTTTCCACGCGTCGACGTACGTGCCATTGTCCGGGCAGGGCCAGTGGATGAGGTAGAGGTCCACATAGTCCAGTCCTAGCTTTTCCAAAGACTCGTCGAGAGCAGCGGCGGCATCAGTCTGGCGGTCATTCCACAGCTTCGTGGTGATGAACAGCTCTTCGCGCGGGATGCCAGACTTAGCAATCGCGCGGCCCACGCCTTCCTCGTTGCCGTAGATGGCAGCGGTGTCGATGTGGCGGTAGCCCACCTTGAGGGCTTCGAGGACCAGCTCTTCGGTCTTGTCGGGGTCAACCTTGAAGACACCGTAGCCGAGCTGGGGAATGGTGTTGCCGTCGTGGAGTCCGATATTGGGTACTGTCATGCGGCCCACTCTACGCAGGGCGGGGTCATCCGTGCAGAAAAGATGCAAGGGAGACCGCATAACAAAGAAAGCCGCACCAGCTGCAAGAAAACAGACGGTTAGTGCGGATACTTCTTGGGAGACTGAACGGCGATTAAACCGCAAAATCAATGTGGCGTTTATCTGGCCAGCTTTCCGATATGCTCCGGGCACGTATAAACCGTGGAAGCCGCCACCAGTTCAGATGCGTTTATATAGTTAATGCCGTCCATCGTTTCCTCCACAGCGTTGATTAACTGACTTCCGGGATTCCCGCTGGCCATGCCATCGCACACGATTGTAGAAATTCTACCGATTAGTTCTGGTTCAATGTTGATTCCCTTGTCTGAAAGATACTGAGTTGCAGCAACATTGCCACCACCCACTTCGGACGCGCTACCTTCTTCTATCGCATCCTCCGGTATAGCGAATGCGATAGCTACGATGGACGCGGTTGCGATAATCGCCCCCGCTAGCATGCTCAGGATGATATGCCACCAGCGGAGTCGTCGACCACTTTTTCAGGAGCGGGGCTTTGGTATTGGGGTGGGGCGTTGTAGGTCATTGTCAGCTTTCCTTGAGTGATTGCTCCGCAGCAATGTTGCGTTACGCGACATTTCGCGGATGCTCTCGCCTTCCGCCGCGCTTAGCAGGAGAGTTGCGAGGATTTGAGAGAGGCAGCCACAACCGCGAGTATGGAAGCGCAGAACCGGTTTCCTGGCGCCGCATCACTCCGCAATGGAAAGGGCGATGCTTTTCGGCACTGCTCGTGGAATGCCCTGATGACGATGAGAATCGGTGCAGATGCAGCTGAACGGATTGCTACTAACCACGAAACTGTCGCTCAGGGGCCAGCGGATGAGACCAGCATGAACCTGTATAACAATGCCCAAGGTCGATTTCTTGGATCTGCTTTCGCAAGTAGTGGCGACGAAGCTTCTGCTCTGAACCAGTGCGCCCTCTGGGCTAGAATTGGACTGCTATCTATACTTTCCTAGGATAGGCACGAGAAGGGAGTTATGTTTATGAGACGCATGATGGCGCGGATAGGGTTCACTAGTATTGTCTCCCTATTACTCTCCTCTTGTAGTTTTGATGACCCATTGGCTTCTCATCTCGCGTCCCTAGGACGATCGGGACATGCGATCCCCGTTACTGAGTCCATCACACTGGAGGAACTCTACGGACCAGAGTGGACTGAGTTTTCGCTCGTGTGCCCATACACTCCGTATCAAACAGTCAAAGAAACACTTATGGCTGATGATCCCCCTGTTCCAGAACACGGCTTCTCCGATCACGAAAACTTCCTCTTTCTTAGAGGAAAGGGCGACAGCGAACAATGGGTGAAGTTCTCTCGAGAGGCTCTCGATCTGTGTTCTCCATCAAGTCCGTCTTCTTTAATCATGGAGTCAACGTCAGTTGCTCTCAGTTTTTCTCTGGATAATCCGGGTAGTGCTTGGATTCTAACCGGCTTGAACAAGTAGTCGTATGGGCTCGCTGCTCCTGGGCAGTATCGGGAACACTCAGATTGGGGTCAGCGTGCACGCGACGACCGATGCAGCATCCTGTTTAATAAAGCACTTATAGAAAATATTTTCTAGTGATTGCGCATGCGCGTCCACCACTAAGGAAAGACTGATACCCATGAAACCAATCAATGATCTACTCGCTACTCACGGTGTGCCTGTTTATGATCCTGACGATGCAACCTTAAGTAGTGGCGAGCACGCCCAGGCGATCATCGTCGCGGCCTTGAACGAGCAGTGGGATCGTCTTGACGGTGGCCAGCAACGGAGCATCGTGAAGGGCCTGACCCCCGGAAAGTAGACACGTCGGGGGTTAGCTATGCTGCTCGGGTCAGTGTAGCTGATTGGAGCGCTTCGAAGTCACCGGTCGCTGGACTCACACCTGGACTCATGCCAGCGTGCGCAAGACCTACAACAGTCTCAACTACCTCTGGCGCAGCAACCTGCTGTTTGTCTACCTCAACCCACCCGATGGAGTCCTTGACGTACACCGGATCAAGGCCACCGCCAACAGCCTTGAAGGCGGAATCAACTCCCAGCTGAAACTACTAGCACGCACACACCGCGGAAGACGCGGAGAACACCAACGACGAATGCTGGAGTGGTGGCTGTATCTAAAAACAGAACTGCCCGACGACCCCGTAGAAATCGCCAGACAGTCCAAATGGGGCCAGGACCAACTCGCCAAAGTACAAACCCTGACCCACAACGAGAACCAAGCCGACCACGAAACAGGACGACCAGCCCTCTACGACAACGCTATCGACACCAACTACAACCATTCAATCGGCATCCAAAAAGGCCAAATCTAGCCCCAGCGACACGGGCCACGTGGAACGGTATCTTGCAGCAGCGTTGCCAATTCCCGGGCCTTGTGCTCAGGACCTCCCGCCTGGAGCTGGTGTTGCTGACGGACGAGATAGTAGGGGAGGCACTAGGCAGCTCCGAGTACACCGACCTCATGGAGCATATCTGCACGGCGTACACGATGGCGGACTTCGATTATGAGGTGAGCGGCTAGCCCGGAGCCTTCAGCTACCAGTTCAGCTACCATGGCCCCGAGTACAGGCCAGTACAAAATCAGCCCCACTCCCTGTTTGTGCAGGTAGTAGGGCTGTTTAGCTTGGAGGGAATGACGGGAATCGAACCCGCGTCTTCAGCTTGGAAGGCTGAGGATACATGTTGTATTATGCAACAATTGTAGCCATTTCCGCAGGTCGTGGAAAACGCTAAAATGTTACCCAACGTGACACGTACGGCCCTGTAGGGCTGGGGTTGGTTCACATTTTGGTTCACATTTCACGCCCTGTGAACCACCGAAAAAGGGGAAGTCATGCCGCAGGTTCGCAACATCGGAGACCTGAACTTCAACAAACAACGCCAGTCCTACTACCGCATCCTCGACCTAGGCCACCGTCCTAACGGGAACCGCTGGCGTATTCGGGTTGAGGCCAAGACAAAGCAAAAGCTCGCAGTCCGCGTGAAGGCCAAAATCGCGGAACTAGAAGACGGTACCTACCAAGCGGGCACCACCCCCACCCTTAATGAGTGGTGGGCCTATTGGTGTGACAATATTGCCTATCATCGTGTGCGGCCCCGCGTGCTCGATAACTACCGCAGCTACGGGCGAAACCATATTCCGCACATCGGGCGCAATCACATCGACAAGCTCACCCCAGAGCACGTGCGCCACCTACACAAGAAGATGCGGCAAGGTGGTGCCAGTGACCGCACCATCCAAGCCGTCCACGCCACCTTGTCTAAGTGCCTCAAAGACGCGGTACATGAGGGCAAGATAGCCGTGAATCCCTGTGACCGCATGGACAGACCCAAAGCTAATAGTGTGCCGCGTGAGGCCTACTCAAAGGCGGAGGCTAAGGCCATTCTCACGACCATGGCAGGGGATAGCCCCATGATGTGCGCCAGGTGGGCACTAGCGCTGACAATGGCCGTACGCCAAGGCGAATGCTTGGGTCTGGAGTGGGACAGGGTAGACCTCGACCGTGGCCTAGTCGATTTGTCATGGCAGGTGCAGCGCATCCCCTGGGCACACGGGGAGGGCTGCGGATGTGGCAGTAAGGTCACAGCGGCGAGGTGCCCGAAGCGCCGCCCGGATGTGGCACCAGGTTATGAGCATCGCCCGTGCCATAAGGGATTGTGGTTTGTGCGTCCGAAGACGGCGCGGTCTTCACGTGTGCTGCCTATGTCGAATGCTTTTAGGGCCGCGTTGGGGGAGCTATACCAGGGGCAAGAATCGGGGTTGGTCTTCCACGATGAGGGCAAGCCCATCTTGAATAAGGCGGATGATGCGGCGTGGTATGAGCTGTGCGAGCGCGCTGGGGTGCGCAGGATGGTGCTTCATACGGCGCGCCATACGGTGATTTCGCACCTGTTGGATGCGGGTGTGGATGCGGAGCTAATCAGGCAGTTTGCTGGGCACTCAACGCTGTTGTCTACGCGGCACTATCTGCATTCGTCTGAGGATGCGATGCGCGACGCGCTAGGAAAGCTGGGCTAGGCGGGGATAAGCATTGTGGTGGTGATGGTGGGGGCACCATCCATGATGTGGGCTACGGCGACTGTCCATGTTTGTTCGAATGATGGGCTGGGGGTGTTGCCGTAATCTCGCCATGCTTTGGTGACTTTGGTGGCCTGTTGCGGGGTCAGATGGGGCGCAGGTTGCGTGATTCCAGCTTGGGGGACTACTAGGAGGTCATAGGTGTTTGCCAGGCTATTTACCACTTTCATTCTGTTTGTTCCCGTCTTTGAATTCTTTGACCAGTTGCTCGACTAACTTAGCCTGCGAGTTGGACAGGGTGGTTATATCGACGGTTCGAACATTAGCACTCTTCGAACGAATGTGTGATAAATCGGGCCATTGTGATTTATCAATCCCAGAGGCCACCAGCGCCTCCACGGGGTCAATATTGAGAACTGCCGCGAGCTTTAGCACCATTTCCGGCTCCGTCTCGAACCGGTTGCCGTTGTATCGACGGCCCCGCTCCAATTGCACTACCCAACTACGGTCACGGCCCATCGCTTCGGCAAGTTCCGCCTGGTTCATACCGGCCCGCTGCCGCTCTAGGCGTACCAACTCTGACAGATTAAAAATACTGTTCGCCATGACAACAAATGTAACCCAATGTGACATTTGCACGTAATGACATGCACGTAACTACAGCACGGTGCAACAAAAGTTGCGCGCCTGTGTCACCTCATGTAACATTACCTATGTCGCCACAACGGCTTATATCCCCACTTGGCGACACCACCCAACCAACTGCCAAAGGACACACACCATGCCAGAAAAGCGCTACATGAGCACAAAAACAATGGCCCACATGTACGACGTATCGGTGGACTTCATCACCGACAACATCAAGGCCGGAAACCTCACAGCCGTCAACATCTCCAAAAGCGTTACCCGACCCAACTGGCGCATCCGCGTAGAAGACGCAGACGAATTCTTCAACTTCCTCGCACACCGCGCCGAAATTGAGGAACGCAAACTACTCACCGCATAAAAAAGAACCTGCCACACAAGCACGGGAACTGCCATTCCCAAAAGTGTGCCGGGGCAGATTCAACACGCATCCACCCAACCAAGGAAGGAAACGCATATGCATAATACCACATGCACACAACCTAGGGCACCAATCATCCCAGGCAGCAGTCAGCACGCCACGCTAGTCACCGGCTCGAAAGTCGCCACCATCCTAGGTATCAGCCCCTACAAGACCACCGTAGAGCTCTGGCACCAAATGCGTGGCGAAGCCGAACCCGAAGAAGCCACCACCGCAATGCTGCGCGGCACCATCCAAGAATCCAGCATCCTCGCCTGGTTCTTCCAAGTGCTTCGCCCAGACATTGAGCAGGCCAGCGGCGAAACCACGGTCACTAGGCCTGACTTGCCATGGGCCGCTGCGAACCCCGACGCGGTAGGCAACGAAGACGGCAACACCATCTTCGTAGAGGCCAAAAGCATCGCACGGGCCAAGAACTCCGACGGCATCCACACAGAAGCGGACGAATGGGGCGAACCCGGCACCGACGAAATCCCCCTCTACTACTACGTGCAAGTCCTGTGGCAAATGCACATGACACACGGGCCGGAGGGGGAGAGCGTTAATCGCACCTACGTAGTCAAACACGGCCCATGGGTAGACCAGTATGACGTGTACCCCATCGACTACAACCCGCAAATGGGGCACACGCTGGAGACAAAGACCAAGGCATTCTTTGACAGTCTCACCCTCCCACAGTGCCCATATCCCATCGAAGACCGGGCCGGGATACACAAGTTCTTCGCCAAGCTCAACCCAGACATTGAACCGGATTATGAGTGGGAAGTCAGCCAATGCGATGCCGTTGACTACCTCACCGCAAAGACCGACCGCGCAGATGCCCAAGCCCGTGAAGACGGGGCGAAAGCCCGAATCCTCAAGGCAATGGGAACCGCAAGGACAGCCACCTGTAACGGGCACACCATCGGGTACCGGCGCGCCACCAAGAAGGGCGTGAGCCTGTATCCAGCCCAAAACCTCCCAACCATCAACCAAATCACTACCAAGTAAGGAACACACCATGTCTAAGGAAATTGCACGCACTCAAGACCACCTGAATGAGATGATGAACTGGTCTCGTGCCATGAGCCAGGGAAACCTCATGCCACGCCAGTACCAGGGGAACCCCGCAAACCTCATGTTTGCTGCTGAGTATGCCGATGCTTTGGGTATCTCCCGTATCCACGTGCTCACGTCCATTGCTGTTATCAATGGTCGCCCGTCCCCGTCCGCTGACCTCATGTCCGCTATGGTGCGCCAGCAGGGGCACAAGCTGCGCGTCACCGGTGACGATACCTTTGCTGAAGCGGTGCTAATCCGCTCCGATGACCCGGAGTTTGAGTACAAGGCCCGCTGGGATGAGGCTAAGGCCCGTAAGGCTGGCCTGTGGGGCAATAAGGGGCCGTGGACGTTGTACCCGGCTGCGATGCTGCGTGCCCGCGCTATCTCTGAGGTGGTGCGTATGGGCGCATCCGATGTTATGGCCGGTGGTATCTACACCCCTGAAGAGGTTGGCGCGGTAGTGGATGAATCAGGCCACGTTGTAGAGCAGCCCACCCAGTACCAAGCCACACGCCAAGCCCCAGCACAGCAGCAGGGGAATAGCGCCCAGGAACGCCTAGCAGATGCCCTAGGGGCCGCACCTGCAAACACGGATGGGGCAGACGTGTGGGCCGACCGCATTGCAGAAGCAAACAGTGAGGATGACCTCATGAAGTTGTACGCCACCGCGTCTACTAACCCGGAGTGGGAGACGGCGATTAAGCCTATGTTTACCGCCCGAAAGAATCAGCTGAATGCGGAGGCTGTGGAGGATGCGCCGCTGGAGGCTGAGCTGGTAGAAGACCAGCCCGCTGAGGGCGAAGCCGCCTAACACGCCAGATGCGGGGAGGGGCATCCGCTAACCACACCCCACAAGCCATATTCACCGGGCCTGCCAGCCCCAAACGCACACCCAACCAATGAGCAAAGCACCATACTGTAACCGACCCAACTGCCAAAACAAGACCTACCGCTCTGACGGACTATGCGCCAAACACGCCTACCAACAGGGCAAACTACGCCCTAACCACCCGGTAGAAGAAGCCCAAAATATCATCCAACACCTCACAGATAACGGGTGGAGCATGAGGGCCATCGCCAAAGAATCCGGCCTCAATCAAGGATGCCTCCACCTCATCACCAGCGGCCCACAAAAAGCTACCCACCACACCACCATCCGCAACCTCAAAAAGCTACCCACCACACCACCATCCCACATCGGATACACCCCCGCATGGCCCTATGAGCGCCGCCTTCAATCACTACAAGCAGCCGGATACAGCACCTCAAAGCTCGCGGAAATCAGCGGACTAAGCCACGCCCTCATCTGCAAAATCACCCTCAACCGCGCAGATTGGGTAAGCCCCGAAACCGCGAAAAAGCTCACCACCATGTGGGAAAACCTCGCAACAAAGCCCGTTATTGGCCCGCCTACCAAGACAGCAACGCGCCGCCTCTGGGAAACACCCATGATGTGGGATGACATAGATGACCCCCATGAGCAGCATCCAGAACCGCGCACACTGATACAGCTCACCAAACGCGAATTGGGCTTTGCTGAAAGCATCCTCGACTACTACGAAAACAAGCCCTGGCCACTCAAAAGACAGCGCAGAACATTCAGACGGCTCGTGGAAAGCGGTCACACCACTAGCCCAACGCTGCGCCTTATTTACCGCGAATACACCCGCGTAATTACGGAGCGCTCCCGCGAAGCACGTAAACGCAAGACCATTGGACAAGCAGCCTAGGAGGCCACGATGCAGCTCATGATTGATATTGACCCGCGTGACGCGGCCTACCTAGCGGAAATCGCTATCCACCGGGGGTGGAATGTGGCCGCGCAAAAAGCTATGGCGCAGCTCGCCGCGACAGGGGAACCATTCACCGCGCACGACTTTCGGGAGCTACTAGGGGATGCGAAGCCGCACCACCCCAACACCATTGGCTCATTCTTTCGTCACGCACGCGCCGACGGCCTCATCAAGCCGACAGGCCGGTTTGTGGAATCCCGCACCCCGTCTCGTCACGCGGCAGCAGTCCGCGAATGGGTAGGCACGAATCCCCGCATCACAAACTTGTAATTACAGGGGCCGGTTACGCAAGTGACAACCCCCCAACCGCTAGAGGAACACCACTAATGCCACGCATCCGAAGCATCAAACCCGAATTCTGGGACTCCCCATCGACCGCCCGCGCAGACCTCGCAGTGAGGCTGGTCTACATCGCCATGTGGAACTGGGCAGATGACTCAGGCCGGGGTACCGCAAACCTGAAAGAATTAGAGGCTTTCTGCTTCCCAAATGATGATGTGGCGGAGCTTCCGCGCAAGAGTCGCGGAAATTCCGCGCATAGTGCCGGAAGTTGGCGGAGCTTTGCGGAGATATGCGGAGAGGTCGCGGAAGCCTACGGAATCAAGTTCTACCGGGTGAATGAGCGTCCCTACTACGTAATCCCCAATTTCAAGGAGCACCAGTCGAAAGACTTCCGCCCAAAGTCGAAGTATCCGACCGAGGAAGAGGGCTATTTCTTTGATGTGACCAGTGGAAACGCGATTGGTGGTGTGGATGATGATAACCCGAACGCCGGAGACTCCGCGCATAGTGCCGGAAATTCCGCGCCTACCGCCGGAAAAACCTCTCTAGTAACAGGGGAACAGGGTAACAGGGGAACAGGGGAAAACACTTGCTCATCCAAAGATGAGCGTGTGAGCGCCAACACCTACCCAGAAGCCTTCGAAGAATTCTGGCGCGCCGTCCCATCCGAGAAAAAGACCGGCAAAAAGAAAGCCCTCACCCAATGGCGCAACGCCACCAAAAAAATCACCAACGATGAACTAATCAACCACATGCGCCAACACGTGCAACACCACCGGGCGCGCAACGGTAACTGCCAATACATGCAAGACCCCGAACGGTGGTTAAGAAACGAACGCTGGGAAGACGAACTCACCCTCCCCCCACAACCTGCCACCACCATCCCCGGCAGGCTCAGTAACGCCGAAACCATCCGCCAACTCGAAGCCCGCAATCAACAAACCCAACCCACCCAACCAACCAACATCGAAGACTGGTTCCACCAGCAAGCCATAGGAAACTGGACCTGACCCCTGTTTGGTAGACACCTGATA
>NZ_KV794779.1:0-11490 GCF_001808895.1 Corynebacterium sp. HMSC070E08 | reverse complement strand
ACCACATCAAGGCACGCGGGCATATCGGCGATCCCGCACAACGACGGCCGCCCATTGCGCGTCATCCTACGCTCTAGCGATTCTTAACGGCTTCAGTTATGAGCGCGAATCCAAACGACGCCGCGCTGCCCCCATTGGGCACAACGGCGATTCTGGGTGAGCGTGGGACGGGGACGTCGTCAAGCATAGGCGTATAACTAGGCGTCGACCGGCGGTGGCCCCGGAGTCTCGTCGAGGATCCCCGCGTTTACCAGATAGCTGGCAAGGTCGCCGTAGTTGGTCACCACCTCGTCCGAGTCGTAACCACCCATCACGTACTCAATGACCGCGTTACGACCCTCGAGCACTTCCACCATAACGAATTCCTCATCCTGTCCGAAAATTGCGATCTGGGAACCGCGAGCGGATGTGTAATCCACAACGGATTCCTGCAGCCCCACGCGCTCCGCGTCCTGAATGGCTTCCTGATTCTCGGTGTACTGAGCGACAAACTCACCGTCGGCCCCATAGAGGCAGGAAATCGTCGGGACCCACTGCGCGTCGTAGCCCTGATCTGCTGACTCACCGAAATAGGACGTGTCTTCGTAACACTCGGACGTCAGCTCAGCCAGAGGTGTAGGAACAGACGCTGGCACCTCGGACTCTCGGATAGCGTCAACATCATCGATGTCAATCGCGCGCTCCCAATAGCCGGCATCAGAGGCAGCGACCTCTCCTGGCCCATCATCCAATCCAGCGGCAAAGTCCTTAAAAGCAGAAAACGCCGCCACAAGAGCGAGCCCTGTAACCAGAATTAGACCGAGGATTATTGCTAGAACAATCCACAACACTTTCTTCGAACCGGGCTTCTTCTGTGGCGGTTGCGGCATCCCTTGGCCTTGCCCATTAAAACCGTGAGGCGCTTGGTTGTGCCCAGGTTGGACGTGGTGCGGGTTCTGGCCAAACCCGCGGGGAGGAGACTGAGATTGAGAGTTGTCGAATGGATTCGTCATGTCGCTCAATTTTACAGAGAACCACGTCACACAAACCCTAAAAATGCAGGATGCGAGGCCTAATTCCCACCGGTAACTGTGATGCTTTTCGGTCTGGCAGGCCGGAGCACTAGACTTTTCACCCGATGACTACTTTCGCCGAACTCGGCCTCCCCCGCGATGTTGTTCGTATCCTAGACAAACAGGGCATCACGACCCCCTTCCCTATCCAGGAAGCCGCTATTCCCGACGCCCTCGCTGGCAAGGACGTCCTCGGCCGTGGCCCCACAGGCTCGGGAAAAACGTTTACGTTTGGTCTCCCTATGCTGGCCCGATTGGCGGAGTCCGGGGTGTCGCGCCCGGCCCACCCGCGCGGGCTGGTCCTAGCACCGACGCGTGAGCTGGCAACCCAGATCCAGCAGCGCTTAGACGAACCCGCGGCGGCATTGGGACTGCGGGTATTGGCGGTCGTCGGGGGTGTCAACATCAACAACCACATTCGCTCGCTTGCCCGCCCGGTTGACCTGCTCGTTGCCACACCGGGACGCGCCCAGGACCTCATCGACCAGGGCAAGCTCTTCTTCGACCACGTCACTATCACCGCCCTCGACGAGGCGGACCAGATGGCGGACATGGGTTTCCTCCCCCAGGTACGCAAGCTGCTCAAGCTCACGCCGGTCGATGGTCAACGTTTGCTCTTCTCCGCCACCCTCGACGGCGAAGTCAACAAGCTGGTCAACCAGTTCATGCACGATCCCGTCACCCACTCCACCGCCCCCGTCGAGGCAGCCGTCGATACGATGGAACACCACCTTATTTTCATCGGCACCCGCGAGGCCCGCAATGACGTCGTTCTTCGCCTCGGCGCACGCAAGGGCAAGACCATCATGTTTATGCGAACCAAGCATGGCGTCGACAGGCAGGCCAAAAAGCTGCGCCGCGTCGGAATCAACGCGCTGCCCTTGCACGGCGATAAGGGCCAGGGCTCACGTACCAAGGCCATCGAGGGCTTCGCAGACGGCAGCGTTCCGGTACTCGTCGCCACCGATATCGCTGCCCGCGGTATCGACATCGCCGACGTCTCCCTTGTCGTCCACGTCGATCCGCCAGCTGAGCACAAGGCCTATCTGCACCGCTCCGGCCGTACTGCACGCGGAGGCGACTCCGGCACCGTAGTCACACTCGTCACCGACGAGCAACGCGATGAGGTGGCAAAGCTCATCGCGAAGGCGGGCGTTGCACACACCGACCTCGACATCAGTGACCGCGCCAACCCAGCCAGCAGCCCCGAGCTCGCCCAGATGACGGGAGCTCGCAAGCCCAACGGCGAACCGCTCGGCCCACCACACCAGCAACCATCAAAGAAGAAGCCACAGAGTCAGTCCGAAAGACAGTCTGCGCGTCGACGATCGGGTAGCCGTAACCAGCGCCGCCGACGGGCCAACGCAGGTCAGCGATGATTCTCCAGCCTAAAACCTGGCAAACCCGGATGACCATGCACGAGGAGGCGGCCAACGAGTATCTCACCCGCTACCGCCACCCGGGCTCGTATCACCCTGTCTACGACTTCCTTTTCGAGTACTACCCCGTCCGCCCGTCACACCTGCGGCGTTGGCACCCAGGCGTCGGTGTGACTCTGGCCGGCGAGGTCCCACATGCTCAGTGGAACTACTACCACCGCACTGATGAGGGCGTCACGGTGGACACTGAGGCCTTCCTCGCACGCCGCGGTAACACCGTTCGCTACATCCTGAATCTGCTAGAAAAGACCACGCATAACCCCACCCAATTCGATTGCTTTGGCCTGCACGAATGGGCCATGGTCTACCACACCGATTCTCCTCGCCATGACTTGCCGCTGCGGTTAGGGGCGGAGGGGACGAATGAGGTCGTCGATAGGCACCGCATCAAGTGCACGCATTACGATGCCTTCCGCTTCTTCACTGAGCCCGCGCGCCCGCTCAACCTCACGGTGCTGACTCGCGAGGGGCAACCGGAGAACGACCAGGCTGGCTGCGTCCATGCGACTATGGATTTGTATAAATGGGCGTGGAAATTGGGGCCATTGGTACCGGGTGAGTTGTTCCTCGACACCTTCCGGCTAGCCGTGGCAGCACGCACACTTGATATGGAAGCTTCACCCTACGATTGCCGCGAGTGGGGGTTTGGGGTCGTCCCCATCGAAACGGCGGAAGGAAAGTCCGAGTACGTGCGTCGCCAACGCGCGCTTGCCGACGTCGCCGAGCCCCTGCGCGCGCGGCTTGTCTCCCAAATTCGCGCCGCACTGCCCGCTACAATGAGGAACCATTGATGTGACCCGTCGGGGCGCGCTGTGCCGCCCCGCGAAACCAGCGCGGAAGGAAAAAGATGGCCCGGCACTCGGATGGAAAAAATAACTACGCATTTGCACCGTGGGTCATCGTCGTTGCCGTTATAGCGGTCTTGGCGCTGGTTATCGGAGGGTTCTTCCTCTTCCGTGGAAACGATTCCGATTCCGGTGAAACGGTGGCGGCAGAATCAACGACAGCTAAGACGGAGGAGACCTCTACTGCAGAGCCCACAACGTCGGCCGCGCCTGCGTCGTCGGAAACGGCGAAGGATACCGAATCGACGTCGGCCGCCCCCAGCTCGGAGGAGACGGCCGCAGAGGAACAGGTAGCGCCGAATACTTTGTTCCTCCTCGATACGTCCGAGAACCTCGCGCCCTATTTCGATGCGGTAAGCCAGGGTGTGGCTGAGGCGGCGTCGGCAGCCGGCGCGGAGGGAAGCCAAGTAGGCCTTTGGAACTACTCCTCTCCTCTTTCCGCCTCGGCAACCGTGGGTTACCGCCAAAACGTATCGTATGGGGATGCCGATAACGTTACCTATGCCGTAGGTATGTTCGGCACCGGTGGCGTACCACAAACTCGCAGCGCTGTGGTTGCTGCGCTAGATAACGCCACCGACCAGGTGACTGAAAGCGGCAAGGACACACGCGTCGTGCTCGTGACCACCGGCACGCAGCAAGATATGGATGATGCTGCCTTCGCCGAAGCGGTGAGCAATGCCCGCGGCGAAGGAGTGAGCTTGAGCGTGGTGCACGTTGGTAACGGCGAGAAGGACGCTGAGCTCGAAAAGCTGGCTGATTCTTACAGCACGGTCGCAGATCCATCCGATGCCCAGGACAGTGCAACGGCCATCTCAGCCGCAGCCGGCGCACGCTAGCGGTAGACCCGTGCACTATCGTCGCGGTTAAAACGCAGAAAGCCGCCGCTCCTTTCCCAGGACACTGACGTGAGCAGCAGTGCAGGAAGGGCGCGGCGGCGAGTGGCGAGTTTAAGAGGTCTTGCGCTTGCGGCGAGCAGCGAGCTCGTCGAGTCCAATAACGATGTCAGTCTCTTCTTCCTCCACGACGCGCTCGGCCGGGAAGGACGTGATGGTGCCGGAGAGCTCCTTAAGGATGCCGGGAACGGCGATACCGAATACACCCTGGCCGCCGGCGAGGAGGTCGATGACTTCATCGTTGGACCGGCACTCATAGACCGTGGTGCCGTCGGAGACAAGCGTGAGCTCCGCCAAGTCGTTGACGCCGCGGTCCCGCAGGGATTCCACGGCGAGGCGGATATTCTGCAGAGAAATACCAGTGTCCAGCAGGCGCTTGACAATCTTGAGCACCAACACGTCCTTAAAAGAGTACAGACGCTGGGAGCCAGAACCACGCGCGGTGCGGATCGAGGGCTTAACCAGGTCGGTGCGCGCCCAGTAATCCAGCTGACGGTAGGTAATACCGGCTACCTGACACGCGATGGGCACGCGGTAGCCCAGCTCCTCGTCCGGTCCGACGTCGAAGAGGGATTCTTGGACATAGCCGTTCGTTGCGGCGTCATCGAGCGGCAGGGCGCGGGACTCGGTGCGGTTGTTTTTACTGCTCACGTAATTACTCCAGTGATGTTTGAGGGAGTTCTATTTTTCTATTAAAGGCCACGTCAGCGACCACGTCAAGGGTCGCCCTCCGTGAACCTCTAGTAGAACTTTAGACTTTTTTGGTCACTTTGTCATCATTAGTCACACGCGTGTCATTAAAAAATTCGCTGATAACAAGTAAAAGCGGCACCCAGAAATAGTGCCGCTGTGTCTAGCATGGAGCGCTGGTGAGTATGTCGAGCCGACCGCCGCCTTCTACGTACGAAGCTCAGCTGAGCGAGCGGGCGTTAGCCCTCATCTTCCGGCGATTCGCCCCCAAGCAAATCTTCTTCGGAAATTCCGGAGTCACGCATGAGCTGCTCGAAGTCATCGTCTTCCTGGGCTTTCTGCCGAGCCGCCAACTCTTGAAAATCGCGCGACCTCTTCTCCGGGAAGGTCTCTGGGGTCTTAGCTTCGCGTTCGAGACCGTAGTATTCCTTGAGATCTTCATCGCTAATGTAAATAGCGACCTCCTCGAGCACTTCCTTCTCAAAGCGGATGGGTACCCCGTAGTGATCTGCAAGGACGAGGGCGTCACAGATGCGGGCGTCGTGCTCCTCACCTGTTCCGTCGACCACGTCGACCATGAAAGCTCCCTTATGGTACTCGGAGACACAAATATGCTCGATCCCGTCGAGCTGGTCGGCGAAGGCAATCAAGAGTTCATAGGTACTAGGCCGCGCGTTGTAATGGCGCTCCAGCACCTGGAGAACGCGGGCTCCATCAATGGGCGAGACCCACACAGGCACGTGCCGGTCTGCCTCTTCCCAGTAGAAGAGGGCACACAGGTTATTCTCGGGGCCGACGGAGTGGATTCCTAAAAACTTCACTACTTCTGCAGTCATGGCACCCACTTTTCCACACTTTCCTCACGCGTGGCGATTGACAGAACAGCCCTCTATTCCGCTAAGGGCGGAACTCGTCCCGCAGCTCAGTCTTGACCAGCGTTCCATGAAGGGACAGAACAAGCGCCGCCATCTGCTGTGACAGCTCCTCCGCCTGTTGCGGGGCCGTATCAGACTTCGAATGCGCCACCGGAGAAGCCACCTGCGAAATCATGTCTGCCTGCCGGCGGGCGGCATTGCGCAGCGACTTCAATTGCCGTGCCTCAAAGCCGAAGGACTCTAAGGCGACAGCCGCCGACACGATAGACACGTCATCCGTATCAAAGAATCCCGCCGGATCCGGCTTAATGAGCCCCACCGAGACCAGCTCCGCAATGTTTTCCTGCGTGGTCCCGGCTTGGTCGGCCACGTCGGCGTCGGTAAGCCTGGTCACCACTGGTGCTCGCAGCTGCTCGGCACTGATCAGTGCCTCAGCCTGGGAGGAGACAATGGCGGTTACTTGCCCCGAATCCATCGCCTCCAGCTGCTCACGAATGACCTTGAGTGGCGTGTAGTGGTCGCGCTGCGCGGTCAGAATGTAGCGCAGACGGTCAAGATCCTTCTGGTAGTAGCGGCGGTAGCCCTTCGCGGTGCGTTCCGGAGTAATCAGACCCTCAGATTCCAAAAAGCGAATCTTCGACACCGTCACGTCCGGGAACTGCTTCTGCACGTGCTTCAGCGTTACGCCAATAGACATGGGCTTTTGCTTGGTCTTCTTGGCCGCCGAAGATGCTGTTGCTGCAGCTGCGGTGGACTTCTGAGCGCTCACGATGGGACTACTACTGCTTTCTACGCGGATTCACTTTGACAAAGGGCAGGCATAGTGAGGAAGCAAGACCGGCTGCTCCCCTCGTACCCCCGCTTCGTCCTTGCTGACGGGTACTGCCCTATTTAGGGGCGATGAAGACGAGGCGGAACTTACCAATCTGGATTTCGTCGCCTACTTCCAGTACCTGCGCATTGCGCGGCTCCCGATTGACGTAGGTGCCATTGAGCGATCCGACGTCCACGACCTCGAACTGGCCATCCTTAGCGCGGAATTCTGCGTGGCGGCGGGAGACGGTGACGTCATCGAGGAAGATGTCCGCTTCCGGGTGGCGGCCGGCGGTGGTGGTCGGCTGATCAAGCAAGAAGCGCGCGCCAGCATTCGGACCTCGCTTCACGACGAGCAGGGCCTGGCCTTCAGCCAGGTTCTCAGCACCAGCAACGGAGGCGTCGGAGCCCGCCGTGGTGCCGTTTTCCATCTCCTTAAGAAGATCAGCGCGGAAGACAGAAGTAGTCTCTGCCTGCGGTTCCGGCGTTCCGGTATTCTCGCTCATTTTTACCTCCGAAGGGTCGGATCGATGTTGACTCATTCCATATTAGCGACTCCGCTGCGCGCGCGAGTCGCCTCTCCACAAATACATTAACGGAAAATGTTTCCTATGCCCTTGAGCACGGAATTTCCCCCACCAGACAATGGATTATCAGAAACCATATAAGTCCAGGTGGCACTCGGGCGGGACAGTCCATGATCCTCTAGGTGCGCACCATCGGCATCAATAAGCACGGTCTTAAAAGTATCGACGGCGTCATCAACCGCGCGCTGCGCCAAATCCTTGAATTCGCGTACCGCGATGCGGTGGTATTCATCGATGGGGGTCTCACGGGCAATGGCACGCAAGTGAATGGATTCACGCACGTCATCCATCAGCTCCAAGTGGTCGGCCCACGCCAAGTCGAGGTGGTAGAGCATGATCTCGCGGGCGGCGCGCTCACGGGCATCCACGGGGACGTCGCTTAGCTCGGCGGCGCGATCGGGCGCTCGCTCAGCGAGCTCCTGCCAGGCCTGGTCTGTATCGAGCAACTTGGCACGGCGCTCATCGATAATGATGCGCTGATCCGCCAGCAGCTGGTTGTACTTCCACGTCTGCGCGTGAATCTCCAGCAACTGGCCTTCCGTCACCCGCTGACAATGTGCGATGAAGTCCCGAACACGCTTGGATTCAATGAGGCCATCGGCGTCTGGACGCGCCGAAAGGGACTCATCTTCCCCACCCTGCTGAACTACGTCGTCCTCCAAGGAGACGAAGAAGAGCGACATGCCCGGATCTCCCTGCCGGCCCGCACGGCCGCGCAGCTGGTTGTCCAAGCGTGAGGAACGGTGCCGCGAGGTGCCAAGTACTGCCAAACCGCCCTTCTCGACGACCGCGTCGCGGTCAGCTTCGTCCGCGCCGCCCAGCTTGATATCGGTGCCGCGGCCCGCCATCTGGGTAGACACAGTCACTCGCCCCACGTCGCCTGCTTCCGCAACGATGCGCGCCTCGTCCTCATCATTTTTTGCGTTGAGGACGTTGACCGTAATCCCCTGTTCACGCAGGGCTTCGGCGAGGTCTTCTGATTCAGCAACATCGTGGGTACCCACGAGTACCGGCTGGCCAGTGCTATTGATTGCCACGATTTCATTGACGATGGCACGGGATTTTTCATCCACGGAGGCATAAATGCGGTCAGGTTCGTCGAAGCGCTGCAGTTCCTTGTTACGGTCGATGACCGAGACGTGCAGGTCATAGAACTGACGCAGTTGGTCTGTTGCCTCCACTGCGGTTCCGGTCATGCCGCACACTAGCGGATAGCGCCGCATGAGCTCCTGGAGCGTAATGGTGTCGAGGATGCGCCCTCCTTCTGACACCTCTAGGCCTTCCTTGGCCTCCACCGCGGCCTGGAGGCCATCCGGCCAGCGCTGCAGTTCCGCTACGCGGCCGCGGGAGGCGTCGATAAGCTGCAGTTTTCCGTCCGTGATGATGTAGTGAATATCGCGGATAAGCAATGCCTTAGCGTGCAGCGCTAAGTTAACTTTGACCAGCACGGAGCCGATGTTCTCCTCCGAGTAGAGCGAGTCGAGTCCCAATTCGTGCTCCACACGCGCCGCGCCCTCGTCGGTGAGCGCTACCGTGCGCCCATCCTCCGCAATAACGTAGTCCTGCTCCTCTCGCAGCCGGGAAACCACGTTGGTGATGTGGCCCGTAGATTCCTCACCGGGGCGATTTCCGGCGAGGACGAGGGGGACGAGGGCTTCGTCGACAAGCACAGAATCCGCTTCATCCACCAACGCCACATCCGCGCGCGCTTGCACCGTTTGCTGGCGGGACGTGATCTGGTTATCCCGTAGCACATCGAAACCGAGCTCATTGACAGGTGCATAGATGATGTCGGATATGTAAGCCGCGCGGCGTTCTTCCGGGCCGAGCTTCTCCGTTACCGGGGCCACCGTGAGTCCAAAGAACTCCACGAGCGGGCGCATCCATTCAGCGTCGCGCGCTGCTAGATAATTGTTCACTGTCACCAGGTGCACGCGCTTGCCGGTCAGCGCAAAACCCGTCGCGGCCATGGCTCCCACCAGCGTCTTTCCCTCACCAGTGGCCATCTGGATAACGTCGCCTTCAAGAAGACGCAGCACAGCTTGGGACTGGACAGTAAAGGGACGCATGCCAAGCTTGCGTTCGCTGGCCACGGCTAGGGCTGCGAGGAAGCGGGATTTATCCGCGATCTTGCCGTCCTTCACGCACTCCCGTGCGGTGGCGGCAACCTCTGCATCCGACAGGTTCGCGATATCCTCTACCGCGGAATCTGCGGCCGTCACAACGGCTTTCGACTTCTTGTTGTTGCGTTCGGACTGCGCGCCCATTGCCTTCCAGAACCAATCGAATGCGCCCATGAGCACTCCTCCATCCTTGTGCGTCATACAGGTCTTCTATCGACTCTAGTCAACCCCGGTTCGCAGGCGTGCGTTCGCCCTTATATCCTTATGGTCATGCAATCCGTGAACGTGTCGCTCCCCTCCAGCACCGGTACCACGATGGCCGGAACCATCGACTTTCCTGACTCCCCTCCGCAAGCCTTCGCCATCTTCGCGCACTGCTTTGCCGGCTCGCGCCATACCCCGGGCGCTGCCCGCGTGAGCAAACAGCTGACTAACTTTGGCATCGCTACCCTGCGCTTTGATTTTCCTGGCCTAGGCCAATCCGAAGGAAATTTTGCGGACACATGTTTCAGCCAGAATGTTGCCGATATCCAGGCCGCCGCTGACTGGCTAGCACAGAACTATTCCGCACCGCAGCTACTCATGGGCCATTCACTGGGCGGGGCTGCCGCTCTGGCCGCGGCCAACAACATTCGCTCCCTCAAGGCCGTGGCCACCATCGGCGCCCCCTTCGATCCTGCACACTCCGTGCTGCACTACGCCGACAAGATCGGCGAGGTCGACGCCAACGGTGAAGTCGAGGTCACCCTTGGAGGCCGGGCGCTGACCATTTCGCGTCTCTTCCTCGAAGACCTTGCTGAGACCAACCCGGAGGACTATCTTCCGCGTCTGCGCAAGCCCCTCATGGTGCTGCATTCCCCCATTGATCAAACGGTGGGCATTGATAACGCGCAAAATATTTTCCGGACCACGCGTTATCCCAAGTCCCTCGTCGCCTTGGATAAGGCCGATCACCTGGTGACTAAGCAGGGCGCGGCAGCCCGTGCCGCCGACCTCATCGGGGCTTGGGCGGAGCAGTTCATTGTTCCGGAGAGCATTCCCACCCCAGTTGCTGAGGACTCAGCGCTTGCAATCCCGGCAGTTGGAACCAGGATGGGCGTCGTCGTGCGCCACAATGACCGATCGGTGAGCGCTGACCGCACGAAAAAGAACGGCGGCAAAGGCCAAGGTTTCACCGCGGAAGGCCTTCTTATGTCCGCTGTGGCTGCGGCAAGCACCCAGGCCATCAAAGAAGCGGGCAAGGCGCAGAAAATCGACGCGAAGGTACTCGAAGCGGTATCTGTCAGGGTTAGCCAAGAATCCGAATCTCGTCTCACACGTACGGTGACGCTTCCTGCTTCTCTGAGTGCCGATCAACAACGCGCGCTTGCCGACGCCGCCGCTTCCACCACCATCGACTCCCTCCTCGCTGTGGACATCGCCACCGCCGTGGCAACCACTGCAGAATAAGCCGCCCATGGTTGTTCTAAACCCACTTGACCCTGGCGCCCGCTGCCCCTGCGGTACTGGCCTAAGCTTCGGCGAGTGCTGCTCGCGCTACCATGCCGGCACACCCGCCCCCTCAGCGGAGGCCCTAATGCGCTCGCGTTTCAGCGCTTTCGTCACCGGCGACGAGGACTATTTGCTGCGCACTTGGGACCCCGAGACTCGCCCGGAACGCCTCGACCTCGCCGAAACCGGCATTCGCTTTTACCGCCTCGACATTATCGACACCGTCGCGGGTGGCCCCTTGGACCAGACCGGAATCGTGGAATTCGAGGCTTTCTATAAGGGATCTGCCAAGGGCTCTCAACGTGAGCGCTCCTCTTTTCGCCGCCAAGGCGGGCAGTGGGTCTATTCCGCCGGAGAGTTTTAGCTGCCGCTAAAACAAGGGGTGGACTGGGATTTGTTGTGGCGAATACCCTTGGTGTAATCTGTAGCAGTTGCACCTAATGGTGCGGCGGCGGACTATGGCGCAGTTTGGTAGCGCACTACACTGGGGGTGTAGGGGTCGCAGGTTCAAATCCTGTTAGTCCGACAAAATTTAGGCTGGCCAGAAAACTCTGACCAGCCTTTTCTTTTGGAACGAGTCGACGGGTTAAGGCTTAAGCCTTGGGTTACTACGCCCACGGTAAATAGAGTTCAAATAATTCAATTTTTTGGCTTAAGGGACATTTCGTGTGGATTTGCG
>NZ_KV794778.1:0-34024 GCF_001808895.1 Corynebacterium sp. HMSC070E08 | reverse complement strand
CGGTTTATCCACACGAAATGTCCCTTAAGCCCGCTGTTTTCTAACGCGGGCTCCTCGGAGCTGGCGGGGAGCTCGGAGGCGTGGGGGCTAAACGTCGCCCAGCACGGCATCATTACGAACACGCCTGCAGCTTTGGTCGAGGCAAACGATGAGCAGATGGAACATATCACTGCTTTCAGGTGGGAGTCTGCGGCGAGCCCAGAGGATTTCTCCTTGGATTTCCAGGACCAGACGGTGTGGTTGCCCTGTAACGGCGGTGACTTCACCTTGGTTGATGGCGGCGTGGAGCTCAGCATGTTGACGGATAAGGCCTGCTCTGGAGGAAAGGTTGACCTTCCCTTCATCATGTTCCTGTCAGAACCGGCGAAGGTAATGGTGGACTCGGATGCCTCCGCAACACCTGAGCGTATTTACCTCGTGCGCGATGAGAAAGCCATCGCCCTTAGCCGCTGAGACGCATATCGCGCAGCGCTGAAAACGCGCACAAGTAAGAATGCCGGCCAGAGCCAATGGTTGGTCGGTTGGGGCGGATATAATGGTGCCCATGATTCAAGCGATTCTCTCCGCTATCCTGCTTTTCATTTCCTCCCTCTTCTCTTTTGCCGGCTCCTCGGAGCTGCCGGGGAGCTCGGGCATAGCTGAAGCTGGATCCTCGCAGCGCAACATTGTTACTGGCGTGCCCGCAGGCCTGGTCACCGCCAATGCGCAGCAGATGGAGTTCGTGGTGAATTCCGAGTGGGAGTCCGCGCAGCAGCCGGATTCCTTTCGCGTGAACTTTAGGGATCGGGTCGTGCAGTTCTCCTGCGATATCCTCAGTTTCCACTTTGAGAGCAACGGAGATGGTCAGCTAGAAATCACTCGGGATTTGAGGTTGGACAAAATCTGCTTCGGCGCGCAACCTGACGGGGCCATCATGAAACTTCTTGCAGGTCCAGTAACGGTGATGGTGGACCCCGATGCATCCGCAACACCTGAGCGCATTTACTTCGTGCGCGATGGCAAAGCCATCGCCCTTACCCGCTGAGACGCATATCACGCAGCGCTGAGTGAAATGCAGAGTTGAAAACGCACACAAATAGGAAGACCGGCCAGAGCCACTGGTCGGTCTTTCGACGTTTTCGACTGCAAGGAGATGAATAGGTGTCAGCGCGTGCCCGAATAGTGGGCCTTGATATTGCACGTTCCTTGGCCATCATCGGGATGATTATTCTGCACATGGCCAACCTGGTGTGGAGCGCCAAAGTGGTGCTCTCCGGGCTGCCGGCGGCGGGCTTTGCCATCATTGCAGGTACCACGATGATGATCCTTGCCCGCGACTATTCGCTGCGGGTCTTCCTCAAGCTGGTCGCCCGTGGCCTGATAGTCATGCTCATCGGCGTGGCGCTGTTGCCCGTCGGCGGTGAGATTCAGGTGGTGCTCGTCGTGATGGGCGCGGCCATGGCTCTCACCGCTTGGGTGCCGCCGCTCGCCACTGTGTGGAAGGTCCTGCTCTTCGCGCTGGCCACCGCGGGCGCCACGGTGCTCTACGCGCCGTACACCCTCCCGCAGGTCTATCCCCTCGTGGCATTCCTGGCGTACATGGTGGCAGGCATGCTGCTTTACGACGTCTACCTCCCCCGCCCCACCCGCATCCAAGCTGTTGTGACCGCGGTGGCCGTCGTCGTTGCCGGCATCGGCCTGTGGCAGCGCTTCAACCCGGATATTGCCGGCTGGCTGCGCTTTACCGGACATACGGGTGTGCTTGGTGAAATCCTTCTCTCCGTGGCAGTCACCGCGGTGGTGTTGCACCTGTGCCTGATTATCGGCCGTCAGTTGCCACGCTTGGCTTTCCCCTTCGCGGCATTGGGCTCGATGTCGTTGACAATCTATATCCTGCACATTCTCACCGCTCGTTATTGGCAGGCGAACGTTTCGCTGCACAACACCACAGCGGCACTGGGCTTTGTGCTCGCGTTCCTTCTGTTGAGCGCGCTGTGGAAGAAGTTCTGTGGAAAGGGTCCGGCCGAGAGGGTCGTGGCTTGGGCAATCAAGGAGGTGGCCGCGTAATGACGGCACGAAAGATAACTGCTGTTCTGGCCAGCTCTGTGGTCGTGGGGCTGGGCGCTGCACCGGCCATGGCCTTGGAATTTGCACAGCCCGCTCCCCAGTCGGAGGAAAGCGCTGCCGTGGCTGCGCTGCGCATGGGCAAGATCGGAAGCTTCGGTGATTGCACCGGCACGCTGGTGGCTGAGCAGTGGGTGCTGACCGCCCGCCACTGCTTGGAGTCCGTCAACAACGAGGGCTCGCAGGCACGTTTTGGCCAGGGCAAGGACACCCGTGTCTATGACGTGGACTCCTGGGCTGTTTCGCCGACTATCGACGCCGGCCTCATGCACCTGACCGAGCCCGTCAAGGGCGTTAAGCCCGCCAAGCTCGCGGACGCTGTTCCTACCGCTGGTGAGAAAGGCCACTTCTACGGCTGGAGCAGCAGCTCCCGCATGGCCCGCAAAGGCCAGCTGCCGATGGCTGAGATGGAAGTAGGTGAATTGCTATCCGGCGGCACCCCGCCGGCGAGCCCAGACGAGTCCGGTGAGAAGATGACACCGGTGGCGCCGGGCGATTCCGGGGCCATGGCTCCTGGCGACATGGCTGTGCCTGCCCCCGGTGGAATGGTCGCTCCCGCCCCCGACGCATCCGACGCGCCCCAGGTGATGAAGGGCGGCGACATGCCAGAGATCGCCGTTGGACCCGACGGCGCGGAAAGCATCCCAGCTGGTGAGCTTGGGGGAGTGGGCCCGATGATTGCCGCTGCCATCATGGACGTGAAGTCCCTTAATGGTGAGGGCATGCAAGGTGGCGACTCAGGCGGACCGTTCTTCGTCGACGGTCGCCTCGTCGGCGTGGCCACGGCTGGAACGTCGAATGCGGACCCGGATCTGCCTTCCCCGACCGCGGCGATTACGTCGGTGGTCGAGGTCCGCGATTGGATCGAGGACGTCACCAGCGGCCGCGATACCGACGGCGTCCTCAACGCCGATAACTCCCCGGCGCCGCCGGCAACGATGCAGGTCAGTGCGCCCGTCGCTCTAACGGCCGGCGTGACCGGGGTGGTGGGCCTGATCGTGATTGCCATCGCTTCGCGCCTGCTCAACCGCAAGTCTGTCGCCGCGCGGAGTACCAACTAGGCTGAATCTCCATGAAGGAGAAACTCGTTCCGTGTCTGATCGCTGGTGCCATCCTCGGCGTGGTCTTGTGGTTGGCTTCCGGCATGCTCTGGATGTTGCCGGTGGGCCTAGCGGCGGGCCTTGCTGGCTACCCGCTGCTGGGCATCACACGCGATGAGTCCCAAGCCCGCAAGCGCCGCGACGACACCTTCCGCGACTAAGCGCCCCACGCCGCTCCACGCCACCGCACTACGCTGCCGCGCACGCTGCTTCACGGTCGGTCGCTAGATGGCCCCCACAAACCGTCGACACATGGCGCCCCACAAAAGGCATCCGCTAGAAGTCGTTTTAGGGGCCAAAAACGCCATGTGAACACCCCAAAAGGCGTTTTCTCGCCTGAAAACGCCTTTTGGCAGATGCCATCTGCAAGATGCCTTTTGCTAACTGCGGGCTGCCCCGTGGACAGAACCGCCTTCCGGCTGATATTCGCTGTCAGAGCGGGCTAGAAGATCTCGATGCGCCCGCCCAAAGACTCGGTCTGGCGCAGCTGCGCCACCCAGTTCGGCGCACCCGGGTGCAAACGCAGAACCGGGCGGGAAGAAATCTTGACCGGAGAAACGGATTCCTTACGAGCACCGGATCGGGCTTCGATGCGGGTGCGGGCACGGAAGCCAGCGTCGGCAAGCGCGGCGATGGAAGGCTGCTCCGAGGCCAGCGAGTCGCGCGCATCCTGCAGCAACTCGAGGGCCTCGTCGAGGGCCTGGACCAGCGCCGTCGAGTTGGTCTCGCACATCTGGCGCACCAGGTCCGGGCGAGTGCCCGCCACGCGAGTGCCGTCCTTGAAGGAGCCAGCCGCCAGGGACTGCGCCAGAATGCCGCCATTATCGCCAACCACCGCGAGGGTCTCCGCCAACACATGCGGCAGGTGTGAAATGCGGGCAACCGCGGCATCGTGGTTAGCCACGCGCACCGGAACCGCCTCCGCGTGAACCATCTGGGTCATGCGGACAACGTCGGCAAAAATGTTCTCCCATTCGGTGGGGATGCGCTCGCCGCGCGCGTCGCATTCAGCGGCGTAGTCGTAGGTGATAACCCAGGCAGCGCGGTTGAACAGCCCGGTGTGGGAGTTCTCCCAACCGGACTTGGAGGTGCCGGCCATGGGGTGGCCGCCCACGTAGCGTGACTCCATGTTGCGCTCCACGATGAGCTGGCGAACCTCGGCCTTGACCGAGACGACATCCGTCAGCCCGCAGCTCGGGGCGTGTTCCTGAATGACGTCGAGGACCGAGGCAACCGCATCCATGGGCACCGCGATGACGATGAGCGCATTGTCCTCCTCGGCGCGGCGCAGGATAGCCGGCAGATCATCGGTGACGTCATAGCCCTGCTTAATGGCCGTTCGCGCACCAGAAGTCGAGTGGTTATAGCCGTACACGGAATGGCGTGCAGCAGCTAGGTCTCGCAGGAGGGAACCTCCAATGAGACCGAGGCCGATAATGCAGACGGGGCGTTGAACATCTTGAGAACTCACGGTGACAATTGTCGCACAATCCGACTAATCTGACGAGGTATGAGCCACGACGATCTGTCCTTTGCTATCACCGTCACCAGCGCCGAAGGCGCGTGGGTGATTCGCCCCTTCAAGGATGACTTTACCGACGTCAACACCTCCATCAAGGCGGTGCGCAACCTGCGTTCGGAGGGAGCGGCATTTGCGCTGTTGTGCGTGGAGGATGACTATTTCGTCGTCGTGCGCCCAGTGCCGGGGGATGTGCGCATGCTGCTTTCCGACGCCACCTATGCCTCCGAAGACGATTTCGCCGCGGATTTCCTGGACCTGCGCGATATCGATATCCCGGATTTGGACGAGGACGAGTGGGAGGACGCCGACCCGTATGGCGACGGCGATTTCGACATCTTCGCTGACCTCGGCCTCGATGAGAACCAGGTGGGCTACATCATCGACAACGATGAGGACTGGCCTTCCGATATGCTCCTGCGCATTGCCGGCGAGCTGGGTTTTGGCGATGAGCTGGAGGATTTCATCGACGGCCTCGACTCGGATGACTCTTAAACCAGCGGCGGGGCTGGTCCGCGCGGAGTCTCGCATGCGTCGCGCCCTGGAGGTCGCACGCACCACGCCGGTGGGGGATATCCCGGTAGGAGCCGTGCTGTACGACGCCTCCGGTAACGAACTCGCCACCGGCGTTAACCGCCGCGAGCAGCTGAATGACCCCACCGCGCACGCAGAGGTGGAAGCCATCCGTCAGGCGGTGCGCGTGCATGGCGATGGCTGGCGGCTGGAAGGCTGCGAGCTGGTCGTCACCCTGGAACCCTGCGCGATGTGCGCTGGTGCGATTCAGGCTTCCCGGGTGTCCTCGGTGGTCTTTGGTGCCTTTGAGCCGAAGACGGGGGCGTGTGGTTCGCTGGTGGAGGTATTGCGCGCCCCTGGCGCCCTGCACGTACCGGAGGTACGCAGCGGTGTGCTGGAGGAAGAGTGCGCGGAGCTGCTCACAGGCTTCTTCGGGGGTCTGCGCGGAAGCAGCGAGTAGCCCTGAGTTGGGACGCGGTCTCGGATCCACCTTCCGATTCGCGTGTAGGCTGGGTGGTCCACGTGAGAGACGTAGAAAGTAAGGAGAAAACCATGGGTGATTTCGAGAACAAGAAGGACGAGTTTGTTGGCAAGGCTAAGGAAGCCGCTGGCAACGTAAGCGACAACGAGAAGCTGGAGAACGAGGGCAAGGCCGACCAGGTCACCTCTGAGGCCAAGCAGAAGGCTTCCGACGCCGTTGAGGGCGTCAAGGATAAGGCCAACGAGGTCATCGGAAACCTCAAGGACTAATTCCTAGCTTTAAATAGCTGAATCGCTGTCCCCGCCGCGTGGCGTGGGCAGCGATTTTGTCGCTCGGGGTTACTCGACGTAATCTGGAACGCGGTGGCGTGTCCGAGCGGCCGAAGGTGATCGCCTCGAAAGCGATTGTTGGGTAACCCCCAACCGCGGGTTCAAATCCCGCCGCCACCGCCAGATCCGGCACCCCAGTTCTTAGCTCTGGGGTGCCGGTCTTTTTATGTTTTAGAAGCCAGCTCGCCCTCTATCAACATCTCTTTGGAAATCCAGCGCGGCTTGGCGCGCCTCGGGGTCGTGGTCTTCCGTACGCTTGTGTATCCGCCGGCTCATCATGCCCGCTGGGATGGCAATGAGAAGGATGGCCGCGATGGCGACGATGACGAAAGTAGACATGGTGGTGCTCCTAGAGTATTTCAGTAATTCCGCATTGTAGCGCTGGCCACACTCTGGAGGGTCGTTGAACTCTTACGAGACCGTTAGGGCTTCACAGCCCAACTGGTTAAACTGGTGCACATTCGTGTCCACCGCCAAAGCTTCCGCGAGCAATAATCGCGCATGTGAAGGGGAATTTCCGTGGCAAAGCTGCTCTACCACCTAGGCCGCTGGTCTTACATCAATCGATGGAAGGTCATCATCGCCTGGATCTTCATCGTAGCGGCCGCGGGCGGAGCGACCTTGAGCTTGATGAAGCCGATGACCACGGAGTACTCCATCAGCGGCACGCCAGCAATTGATGCCACCCGCCGCGCGGTGGAGCTCTTCCCGGAGAACGGTAACCCGGCCAATGCGCCGTCGGTCAACCTCGTCTTCAAGGCCCCGGAAGGGCAGAAGCTCAGCGATCCGCAGAATAAAGAAGCGGTCGAGGACGTGGTGCACCACATCGCAGAGGGCCTAGACATACCGGAGGGTAGCCAACAGCGTTGGGGCAATCCGCTTGAGGTATCGCCAGCACTGCAGCAGCAGGTCATCGAGCAGTTCACCTCCATGGGCTTGCCGGAGGAGACCGCACGGGCGGATGCCGACAACCTGGCCATGGTCAATGCCGATGAGACCATTGCTTATACCACCTTCGATTTTGACGCGGAGAGCCCCTATTCGGTGGACCCCGCGGATAAAGACGTGGTCCATGAGGCCATGGATATCGGCCGTGCGGTGGGCTTGGAGGTAGAGGCCGGCGGCGCAGGCTTCGGTGATGAAATCCAGGTCAACTCGATTTCTGAGGTTATCGGCCTCGCCGTGGCGTTTATCGTCCTCATCATTACCTTCGGTTCCTTGGCTTCCGCGGGTATGCCGCTTATCTCCGCGGTCGTGGGTGTGGGCCTGGGCGCGATGGGCGTCATGATCGCTACCCACTGGATTGAGCTCAACAACCTCACCCCGGTGCTGGCCGTCATGATCGGCTTGGCAGTAGGCATCGACTACGCGCTGTTCATCATGTCGCGCTACCGGCAGGAGCGCTCCCGCATGGACGGGCCGGATGCCGCCGGCATGGCCGTTGGCACAGCGGGATCCTCCGTGGTCTTTGCCGGTGCAACGGTCTTCATCGCGCTCTTCGCTCTGCTCGTGGCACGCATTAGCTTCCTTACCGCCATGGGCCTGGCCGCTGCGGGCACGGTCTTCATGGCCGTGCTTGTGGCGCTGACCTTGGTGCCCGCGATGCTGGGTCTGCTCGGTGATAAAGCCTTCGCTGGGCGCATCCCCGGCGTGGCCGGCAACCCCACGAAGCGCCGCCCGCGCCGCACGAAGCCAACGATGGGTAACCGCTGGGTGCGCACGGTGCAGCGTGTCCCCGGTGTCGTCATGGCCTTGGTGGTGCTCGGCCTCGGTGCTTTGACCGCTCCGGTTCTGCACATGGAGCTGGCGCTTCCGGCGGATACCACGTCTAATCCGGATACCACCCAGCGCAAGGCGGCGGACCTGCTGTCCGAGGGCTTCGGCCCCGGCATCAACGGCCCCTTCTTAGTGATCGTGGATGGCGCTAACGCCAACCCGGATTCCGCGGCTTTGCAGCCCTATATCCAGGGCCAGGAGGGCGAAGAGGATGAGCAGAAGAAGGCCGCTCTTTCTTCCTTTATGTATTCCGTGCAGCGCCTGAACCAGGTCGGCGGGGTCAAGCACGCCCAGTTGGTGGGCGTGAGCAAGGATATGAAGGCAGCGCAGATCATGGTCAGTCCCACTACCGCGCCGACGGATGAGGCCACGGTTGGCACCGCCTCCGCTTTGCGCACCGCCAGCGCGGAGCTGGAGGATGCCACCGGTGCCGAGATCGGCATGACAGGCCTGACTGCGGTGCAGCTCGATATCACCGAGCGCCTTGAAGGGGCCATGGGGCCATACCTCGCCATCGTGGTGGGCCTGGCTATCTTCCTGCTCTTGGCGGTATTCCGCTCCATCTTGGTCCCGCTGGTGGCGGGCTTAGGCTTCCTGCTCTCCGTCGGCGGCGCCTTTGGCCTGACCGTGCTTGTGTGGCAGGACGGCCTCACCGGACTGGTGCCCGCGCCGGGCCCGCTGATTTCCTTCATGCCCATCTTCCTCATCGGCGTGACCTTCGGCCTAGCCATGGACTATCAGGTCTTCCTGGTCACCCGCATGCGTGAGCACTTCTCCCGCTACCCGCAGGGCAGCGGTGGCAAGTACAGCAAGTACAACGCCAATGATGAGGCCACCATCGCCGGCTTTACCGCCGGTGCCCGCGTGGTCACGGCCGCGGCCATCATCATGATTTCCGTCTTCGTGGCGTTTATCAGCCAGCCCCTGCCCTTTATCCAGATCTTCGGCTTCGCGCTGGCAGCGGGCGTGCTTTTCGACGCCTTCTTAGTCCGCATGTCGCTTGTCCCCGCCACCATGTTCCTCATGGGGCATACCACGTGGTGGATACCGAAGTGGCTGGACAAGCTGATCCCGCAGCTGGATATCGAGGGCACCGCGTTGGAAGAGGAATGGGAGCGCAAACACGCAGCAGCATCCCGTGAAGCAGAGGATAAGGCAGCGCAGCCCGTAGAATAGTTCCCTATGACTCACCCTAAGCCGCTGCTGGAGACCGACCTTTCCTTCGACGTGAAGAAGGAGCTGGACTTGAGCGGCCCAGCGCAGCCGGGAAAGCACGGCCGCACTGGTGTTATTCACACACCGCATGGAGATATCCAGACCCCGGCGTTCATCCCGGTGGCCACCAAGGCCACGGTGAAGACGCTGACCCCGGAGCAGATTCGCCTGACCGGCGCCCAAGCCATTTTGTCCAACGCCTACCACCTTTATCTGCAGCCGGGCCACGATATCGTGGATGAGGCCGGTGGCGTGGCCACCTTCGAGAACTGGCATGGGCCGACGTACACCGACTCGGGCGGATTCCAGGTCATGTCCCTCGGCGTGGGCTTCAAAAAGGTCCTCGCCATGGACGTGGCGGACCTGACAGACTCCGATATCCGCGCGGCCAAGAAGGAGCGCATGGCGCAGGTGGATGAGGATGGCGTGGACTTTAAATCCTTCATCGATGGCTCCACGCACCGTTTTACCCCGGAGGTCTCCATGCAGATCCAGCATGGCTTGGGTGCGGACATCATGTTTGCCTTCGATGAGCTCACCACGCTCGTTGATACCCGCACTTACCAGGAGGAGTCTGTCGAGCGCACGCGCCGCTGGGCGCAGCGCTGCCTGGATGAGCACGACCGCCTTACCCTCGCCCGTGGCCCGCAGAAACCGCGCCAATCCCTGTGGGGCGTGGTGCAGGGCGCGCAGTACGAGGACCTGCGCCGCCAGGCCGCGCGAGGGCTGGTGGAGCTTTCCGATCGCGCTGAGGCGAATGGCCGGCGCGGTTTCGGTGGCTTCGGCATCGGTGGCGCATTGGAGAAGGAGAACCTGGGCACGATTGTGGGCTGGGTGTGCGATGAGTTGCCCGTCGATAAGCCCCGGCACCTGCTGGGTATCTCTGAACCGGATGATATTTTTACCGCCGTTGAGGCTGGTGCCGATACTTTTGACTGTGTGGCGCCGACCCGCCTGGCGCGCCGCGGTGGCGTCTACACCCTCGACGGACGCATGAACCTCACTAATGCGCGCTTCAAGCGCGACTTTTCTGGTGTGGACGAGGAGTTTGGCGGTTACGTCTCGGAGAACTACTCCCGCGCCTACATCCACCACTTGCTCAAGGCCAAGGAATTCCTGGCCGGCACGCTGTGCACCATCCACAACCTGGAGTTCATGATCCGCCTGGTGGATAACATTCGGGAGTCCATCGACGGCGGCTATTACGAGGCATACCGCGATGAATTTATGGGGCGCTATTACGCCAAGTGACCAGTGACGATGACGTTGTACTCCAAGTCAGTGGTGCCGTCTACCGCACAGGCGATGAGTACGATGCGCCCGGGAACCTCGGTATTCATCAGGTCCGCGTCGCTTCCTAGTTGTTCCTTATCAACTAGGAAGGCGTTATCCACGATCCACTCGCGCCCGGCACCGCCCTCGGAGGTCATGCGGATGTGGGAGCCGTTGAGGATGGGCGTCGTAAAGCGCTGCACTTCCATACCCTCGAGGCCCTCCACGGTGGTGGGGTTGCTCAGGTCCACGTTGGCGGTGACCACCTCGGAGAAGGGGTTGAACACCAGTTTCTGTTGGCCCCAGGCGTGTCCCAAAACGTAGGTGGTGCCGTGCTCTGCCGTGGCGGGGGACTCGCCCCAGTCTTGCACCCAGCGCACCATGGTCTCCTGTGGTCCGGCCGGGTTGAGAGGCAGGACGAAGGGCATCGAATCATAGGTCGCGCCCGTGATGGTGGCTGGGCCATCCATCTCAAACGTGCCGGTCAGAGCGGGTGCTGGGCCTTGGTTGAGCGGGGGAGGGGTGGTGCTGGGTGCTGCGCTTGACGACGCCTCACTGCTCACCGCCGTCGTTTCCGGTGCCGCGTGGCTCGTCGTTTCAGACGACGTGGTGACTTCCTCTGTACCCGAGCATGCCGCAAGGTTGAAGGCTGTAGCCAGGCCAAGGATGGGGAGGAGGGAACCTCGTAGATGCTTATGCATCGTAGATGTCCTTCCGGTGGCCAATAGCGAATACCTCAATCGTTACTTTCTGGTCGTGGATGTACGCCAGAATGCGGTAAGAACCGACCCGATAGCGCCATTCACCTGAACGGTTTGAAGTCAATCCTTTTCCGAGAGCTCGAGGGTCTTCGCAGCCCTCGAGGTTCTTTTGGATCCACGTCACGATGATTCGCGCATCGAATCGGTCAAACTTCTTTAGCTGTTTCCGGGCTTTCGAAGTGAATTCGACGTGATATGAAGTGATTCCCTCCGACATCTTTAGAGATCCTCGAGGACCTCATCAAGGCTAAACCGTTCGCCAGAATCTTCTGCCATTGCTGCGCGCAGTTCCTGAAGGTCGTAGTAGTCTTCGACCCGTTCTAAAAGTGCTGCTCGGGCAAAATCAGATATCGTCCGGCCTTCAAAGGCGGCTAAATTCCGAACGAGTTCCGCGTCGTTATCATCCATGCGAATTGTCAAAGTAGCCATATTTCCTCCTTAACCATCGTGAATACATTGTATTCATTGGGGCAAGTGAAGGGAAGAGTGAAAAGTCCCCCTCAGCACAGTGCGTGCTAAGGGGGTGAAAGATCGGGGCGGGTCGCTGCTACTTAGACGGCGCTGACGTAGGGGTGTCGGCCTCGTCGATAGGCACGTAGTCCTCGCGGCGCTTGACCCAAGAGATAACCAGCGTGGTCAGTGGAAGCATGATGACCTCGCAGGCGGTCTTCCACAAGAAGCCCACGATGACGTAGTTCAGGAAGCCGCTGAAGGAATCGATACCGATGACAGGCGCTGCGATGGCGCAGAACAGCAGGGTATCGCCGAATTCGCCGACGACGGTGGAAGCAACAAGGCGGGCGATGAGGCCCTTCTCGCCCGAGCGGGCCTTCATCTTCACCAGGGTGAAGGAATTGAGCAGCTGGCCCACGACGTAGCCGACGAGGGAAGCCAGCAGGATCTGCGGAACCAGGCCGAGCGTGGCGGCGAAGGCTTCCTGGCCTTCGTAAAAATCAGCCGCGGGCAGCCAGATTGCAATATAAAAGGAAACTGCGGCTAGAAGCGCCATGGCGAAACCGATGTACACGGCTCGGCGGGTGGACTTGAAGCCATAGCATTCAGAGAGAACGTCGCCCACGATGTAGGCGATGGGGAAGAGGAAGAAGGCGCCATCGGTGATAAGCGGGCCGAGCTGGACGCCCTTCGTGGCGTTGATGTTCGAGATGAGGAAGGTAACGACGAACACCGCGACCAGCCACGGGTACAAAGTGGAATGTACCGGGATGAATCGGATGCTCTCGCCACCCTTTGCGGTGGTTGCGGTTGCCGATTGAGTTGTCATGGAACAGCATCTTTCCACGAAACTGGGGGAAGCAGAAATGAGGAAATTGATTCCCGTCAGGCGGGGAGTGCTCCCATTCCACCTCGTTCCTTAAGAAAGAGCAGTTGAGCTGGCCCTTCCCGGGAGGCGGTTTCGGTAGAGCGCCCATAAAGATCTGTGAAGTGGGCAGAAAAAACGCTCCTAGTGTGGCATTCTTTTGCTTGCAGTGTTTTCGTGTTCCCTGCACGTTTCCTGTCTGCTGTGCCACGGCGCGCTCGAAGAGATTCGGGCGCGTTCGAATTTCGGGGCCGCTGAAGGGCAGGCTGTGTCAGGGGGTACGGCTACCTTGGTTTTAGTCCTTAAGCCTCCGGCTGGTCTTTTGTCTTCTGCGCCTTTCGATGGAGCAGGTAGAGGCTAGTCGGCGGCATAACTTCGCATTAGGGAAGGTCATTGATATGACGTTTGGTTCCCCAGGCTCGTCACCACAGTTCGGCGGGCGCCCGCCACAGGGGGCTCCCCAGCCAGGCACAGGGTCCGGAAACAGTTCTGGCTCTGGGTTTGGCGCGCCCGGTGGACCTGGCGGCTTCGGTGGCTTTGGCGCACCGAATCCTGCGCAGAACCCCGTACAGAAGCCTTCCTCGGGTTCTGGGTTTGGCCAAGGCTCCGATTCGGGGGCCGGTGGCTCCTTCGGCGCGCCGGGCTCGCCGGATGGCTTCGGCCAGTCCTCCCCGGCGCCGGACTACCGCCGCCAGGTGGCAACACCGACAGGCCCCACGAAGGGACCGTGGCCGCTTCTCATCGCAGCGGGCGTATCTGCGGTCATTGCGCTGATTCTGTTGATTGTCGCCCCGCTCGTGGCTGCCCCGACGCAGGTCCTGTTCTTTGGCCTGGCTATTGGCGGTTGGCTGCTGGCTGGAATTGTGTCCTTTATTCTCTTGGGTATCTATACGCTGCGGAACACGCAGCGCCAGGCTGAGACGTTTTATGTAGAGGACACCACGCAAACTTTGCTGTACCGCCTCATCATGGGCGGAAGTTTTGTCCTTGTCATTGTCGCTGCGGTGGAAATCGCCTTCTACGTAGGAAAGGCGGTTGGCGTCTAATGAAGAAGCTCACTCGTGTACTTGCCCTGTCCGCGGCGATGGCACTCGCCGGATTCGGCGGCAGTTTGGGAGCGGTGGCGCAGGAGCCTCCGGCTCCAGATGCCCCCGCGCCGGAGGCTCCTGCACCAGAGGCCCCGGAAGCCCAGCCGGAAGAACATAACGGGGAGAACCCAGAAGACCACGGCGGGGAGAATCAGCCGCCACAGGAGCACGTTGAGGGAATCGGCTCCGAGTCCGCGCTTTCTGAAGTCTCGCAAAAGAACCTCTCTGATTTTGGCTCCTGCATCGCCAGCGAAAAATCTGCGGACCTGTTGTTCGTTCTTGACCAGTCAGCCTCGTTGGTGGGCTATGAGGGGTCGAAGCCGACGGATGCTGATTTCTTCCGCGTTGACGCCACGGCGGACATCGTCAAGCAGCTGGCCAACCTCGGGGAGGACAATGGCGCAGACATCAACGTCAAGCTCGCCGGTTTCGGCTCCGAGTACTACAGCGATCCAGCTGACTATGGCGGGTGGACCAATGTCTCCGGCAACGGGGATGCTCTCAAAGGCGAACTGGACAAGTTCCGACAGGAGGACCGTGTTGCGGATCTAGAGACCAACTATGGCGCGGCCTACAAGGGAGCACTCAAGGAACTGGCTTCCCACCAGGGCAGCAGCTGCCGCGCCATCGTGTTCTTTACCGATGGCAAGTACTACACGGATGCCGAGGCTCACGATCTCCAGGGAGCGCAGGACAAGCTCTGTGAGGTAAATTCCTCTGTCACCGCGTTCCGCAACTCCAATATCCGCCTCTTTAACGTGGGCCTCGTGCCGGCTGCGGAAGCACAAGATCAGGTCCGCCAGCTCACCCGCATGGCGGAGGGCGAAGACTGCGGCCAGGGCGCTCCCAACGGTGCTTTCTTCGACGCGGGTGAGGATCCAGCGGCGCTGTTCGCTGCCTTCCGTAACCTCATCCCCACCTCGGGTGGTGTGACCAAGGAGGGAAACCTCAAGGACCAATTCGATTTCGTCCTCGATAACTCCGTGTCCCCAGTGCGATTGTCGGCGGTGCCGAAGAGCTCGGTTGGGGAAGGAGAGCTCATCCCTACCTTGACTGGGCCCGATGGTGAAACCGTTGAGCTCAAGCCTGATACCACTCACGTAGCCGGCGCGAAGGTCTCCGTGACGGAGAACAGCAAGCTTCCAGGCATGGTTGATATCGCGATGGAGAAGGACGGCGACCCCTGGGCAGGCGCCTGGACTTTTGGCTACAAGGTGGCTGAGGGAACTGATGGCGAGTACCTCGCGTCCGTCGTTATGGTGCCGGGCCTCAACCTAGACCTCAAGACGGAAGACGGCTCCAAGGTGGAAGGCGGCATCAACTCGGACCAGGTCCTGAAGGGGCAGTTGGTCGATGGCCAGGGCGAGCCGCGCACGCTGGAGGGCGAAGGTACCCTCCACGCCGAGTTCGTACCGGAGGATGGTTCCCCGGTCACCCTCGTGGACAATGCGCCCATCACGGATGGGCAGCCAGTCGACATTCCGCTGGACCAAGTGGAAAACGCGGCATCCGGTCAGCTGGTGACGCGCGTGGAGATCACCACCAAGGGCACCGATGAGCGTCCAGGCTCGAAGCTGGATCCCATCAACGCGGAAACGCCGCTGACCGTTACCCCGGTTAATATGCCGACGGTGGGCTCGGCGCAGACGATCACCATGACGGAGAAAGAAATTACCGTCGATGTCCCCGTGACCGGTCCCGGCAAGGTCTGGGTAGCAGACCAGACTGTGGATTCCGCTGACGGCATGCTTCCCGCAGGAGTACCTTCCGTTTCCGTGAGCTCCAAGCACAACTCTGAGGATTCCGCGCTGGAGCTTTCCAAGGATGAGAAAACGACCATCCCGGTGACGGTGAGCGTTGAGGAGATGGCGGATGGCCCGCTGCGCGTGGAGCCGGTGATTAACCTGCAGTCGGCTGAGGATAACCAACAGCTGGAGCTACCGCTGACGCTGCAGGGCTCCATGAGCGCGCCATTGAACAAGTCCGCGTTCGGTCTGTCCTTCGTCCTTGCGGTTGTGCTCGCGTTGCTGATCCCCCTGGGAATTCTGTACTTGATGAAGTGGATTAGCGGCCGCATTCCGGAGAAGCCGCGCATGTTTGCGAAGACCATCCCGGTCAAGCGCGATGGCGCGAACCTCATACGCACCGATAATGGCCGCCCATTTGCGGTGTCCAAGGACGAGTTCCAAGGTGCCGTTCCAGTGGAGACCTCTGCACGTTCTGTTCGCCTGGGTGGCAACGACGCCAAGGTAAAGATGGGCCTGAGCCCCTTTACCGCCGCCCACGTGGAGGTTCAGCGCGATGGCACTATCTCCAGTAAGGGCAAGAAGTCCGGATATCGCGCAGTGCTGCCACTTGCTGTGCAGAACACGTGGTTCTTCGTGGGCAACGCGAAGGACCGCAACTCCGGAGAGATCGTCCTGACTGTCGATACGTTGGCGCAGGCCAGCGCGTACGACGAGATGTCCAAGGAGATCAGCCGCCAGGCCCTGCAGCTCTTCGACCAAGTGGAATTCCCCGCCGAGAAGTCACAGTCGCAGGCACCGCCGCAGACGCCGCCGCAGGCGGGCCAGCCTGGCCCGCAGCCGCCGAATGCCCCGCAGAGCGGACCACACCCTGGCCAACCACCTACGCCGCAGCGCGGCCCGCAGAGTGCTCCCCGCAATGGTGCGCAGCAGCAACCGCCGCAGCACGGAGGCTTTGGGCCGTCCCAGCCATCCGGTCCACCGAATCACGGCCAGCCAGGGCCCACAGGCGGGCCAGGGCGCCCCGGCTTTGGCAGTGGCCCCAACGTTGGTGGCGGATCCAGCTTCGGTGGAGGCCCCGGTTTCGGCCAGCCAGGCCAGCAGCGACCGAACAATCCTGGTAACCCTGGTAACAATGGCGGCTGGCCCCCTAGCCCGGGATTCGGCTCCCAGGGCTAAGCCGGTTGAGCAGCACGCACCAACCCTAAATAGAACAGAAGCGAACCTCCCCTTCGAAAGGTAATTAGAGATGAAGAAGTTCCTCGTCGTCGGTTGCGGTGGCTCCGGCGCCAAGACACTGGCGTTCATGATGGACCAGCTCAAGGCCGAGCTGCGAAGCATCGACCCGGACTTAACCGAGCTGCCCAAGGCTTGGCAGTTCGTCAACATCGACGTGCCGCTCGAAGAGGAAGCCGGCCCGCAAAAGCTGCCGAACGTTACGCAGAACGGTGGCCACTACGTGGGCATTGGTTCGCGCCAGAACTACAACACCTTCGATGAAGGCGTATCCAGCATCCTGGGCCGCTCCGGCAAGCTCGGGGAGATCGCAACGTGGGCCACCCGCAACCCCGCCACCAATGACGTGAAGCTGGCTGACGGTGCCGGCCAGTACCGTGCGATCGGTCGCATGCTGACCCTTCCGCACCTGAAGGAGATTCGCCAGGCCCTCAAGGATGCGGTGGATGAGATGTTCACGCAGGAGGCGATCCAGGAGCTCAACCGCCTCAATTACAAGCAGACCAAGCTGGACTCTGATACCGGCGATTCACAGCCGGTTGTCCTCGTGGTCTCCTCCATGGCAGGCGGTGCAGGTGCTTCGATGTTCCTCGACGTGTGCCGTGTGCTCACCACCATTCCGAACGTGAACCCGCAGGGCACGCTCGTCTTCATGTACTCCCCGGAGATCTTCTCCGATAACAAGGCAGATGACATGGCCGGCGCGTGGCCGAACTCGCTCGCCATGTTCGGTGAAGTCGTCGCCGCGCAGATGGGCAACTCCAGCGACCATGACCGCGCCGTCTTTGAGGCCTTCGACATGGGTACTCCGCCGGAGGGCCAGATCTTCAGCCGTATTTTCCCGATCGGCTCCAAGATGGGTACCACCAGCGCCCGCTTTGGTGACGGCTCCGCCATGTCCATCTATCGTGGCCTGGGACGAGCCTTGGCAGGACTGATGGCCTCCACCAAGGCCAGCGATAACTTGGTGTCCTATGCAATGACTAACACTCCGGCCGGTGACGGCGGCCGCCGCTTCTTCGGCTGGGATAGCCCGACGGGTGGAACCCCGTGGGGTCGCCTGCCTTGGGGTTCGCTGGGTTATGCCCAGGTGTCGATGGGCCGCGATCGCTTCGCCGAGTACTCCTCCCAGCGCCTTGCGCGCAGTGCCTTCGAGCGCCTCTTCAACGGGCACCTCGACCCGCAAAACCCCGAGGCCGGCGAGATGCAGATTGCCAAGAAGCTGGAGGAGCGGCTGCCCAATGCTTTCGGCTCCATCACGCTCGATCCTTCTTGGGCGCAGGGCGGGCAGATCGACAGCGGCAGCGTGTGGAACTGGCTCAACAGCGTGTTTGGCGGTCAAGCCCAGCAGGCCGCAGACAGCGCCACGAAGTACCTGCAGAGCTTCATCCCCGTAGGCCAGGGCCGCAACGTCAACGAATGGCGTGAAGAGTTCGAGGGCAACATGGCGGATCCGCGCAACGAGCAGGCCATCGCATCTGTTCTTAACAATGCCGCCTATGACATCGTCTACCGCTACGCCAACTTCTTCAGCGATAGCGTGCTCGCCGCCGTGGAGGCGGAGCTGGCCGCGGTGGGCGTGCCTTATGTGCGCGAGATGCTCTCCAAGATCACGGATGTTCTCACCAACTCCGACCGCCTCCTGCCGTGCCTGGCGGAGTACTCCGGCTACTACCAAAACACCCGCGTGCTGACGAAGCCGGAAGGCGCGGATCCCATCCTCAGCCCATTGACCGGTAAGGGACAGATGACGGATCCGACCCCCACCGTCAATGCGCTCATGGGCCTGTACTTCAACCAGTTCTACAGCTACGCCCTCATGGCGATTGCGCACCTGCTCAAGGACGTCCTTCAGGACTATGCCGATGAGAACCTCTTCCACCTCAAGCGCGAGCTAGGGGATGCCCACGCGGTGTTGGAGAAAGCCGTGTCGAAGCGCCCAGAAACCAACAAGCTTGCTGACGTCCGCACCGATGAGGTCAACTCGTGGCCGACGGAGCTCGATGAGGTCGTGGAATCCCGCTTCAAGGGCGCAGAGAACGAAATCATGTTGACCGACGTCAACAGCTTCATCTCGGACTACCGGGACCAGATGCTGCGCACCATCCAGGGCCAGCAGTCCACCGCGGATGTCACCAACTACGAGCAGGCCTATCCCTTTGCAGTGCGTGCGGTCATCCGCGGCGAATGGGAATCGCTCGATGCGGCCCAAGCGCCGAATGACACTTTGGCGCCGCAGAAGCGCACCAACGATGCCTACTCCAACCGGGCCGGCTGGGTTTCCAAGTACCTCTCGCGCCATCCGCAAAACGGCGAAACCCGCGAATCGCAGCGCGCGCACTACCGGGCGAAGATTCGCCCAACTGATCTGCTTGAGCGCTCGCGTCAGTGGATTAATCGCCGCGACTACGAGTTCCAGAAGTTCAATTCGGTGGACTTGCGCCGCTATCTCACGCTCACCCCAGACATCAACGAGGTCGAGCACGCGGAGCGTCAGCGTCGCTTCATCGAGGCTTTCCAGCTGGCCCTGAGCTATGCCCGCCCGCTGGCTGCCGTCAACGATGAGATGGTCCAGCGTATCCACGGCAAGTCGGTGCAGTACACCTATTCCTTCTCCGATATCCCGTTTGCGGAGCTGGGCTCTGCGGAGACCGGCATTGCCGCTCAGCTGGAGTCAGTGCTGAGCCGCCCTGAGATTGACGGTCCTTCTTCCGTAGCTTTGCGCAACTCGCTCAACATGTCGGACCACGTCCAGCACATCGAGATCTTCGGTTCCTACCCGAACTACTCGCCGATCGTCTTCTCCTCCATGTTCAACTACATTGCCAAGGACATTGAGAAGCAGGACAATTTCGACGGCTCCTGGTGGTCTGAGCGCCGCACCCGCCCGTTGCCGGCAGCACTGCCTTTGACGAACACGGAACGCCAGGCCATGGTGGCTGGCTGGATCATCGGGCGTATCACCGGCCGCGTCTACATTTCGAACCCGGATGCCGCCAACGCTGCGGCCCACATTTTCGATGACACAGATGGCGGCGTCAACGATTGGGTGGACTTCCCGAACCCGCTGCTCATCTCACCACGCCGCATGATCAAGAAGTCGGACTGGATGTCCTCGGTGCTGGAATCCATCTTCATCGCCTACGCCAAGGTTCAGGAAACTGGGCGTTACGGTTTCGCCTCCTCGCTGTACCCGTACCAACTGTTGCGTGGGCTTTTCGACGACGGCCTCGACTTCGCCCACTCTGGTGCCTCGACGCACCCAGTGGTGCATCGCCTGGCACAGTTCCTGGCTAACGGTGACGTCCCGAACCGCGGAGTTGTAGGCACTTCTATTCAGGATCGCTACGAAACTTTCGTCAACGAGCTGGACAAGTTTGCTCGCGGCGCAGACCACTTTGTGCCGGGGCACTCCAATGCTCTGCCGGGCCAGGGCCGGAAGGAAAAGCCTTTCGCTGAGATCCGTTCCCGCGAAGTTGCCTCGATAACGCCGTACTACCGTGACTTGGCGCTGGACGTCATCGCGATGGTTCCGGTCATCCGCAACTACCTGGATCAGGCTAAGACGGTGGCGGAGAATCCCGTGGCCCAGCCGGAGCCGCAGGTGCGTAGCTCCGAGTCAGGCTTCGCCCAGCCCACCGCGCCGGAATTCAACCTCAACGACCTGGATGACACCTTCTAATGACGAACGTAATTATCTTTGGACACGGCGCCACCGCGGATGACATCCGCTCCCGCCTGAGCGATCTGCGTGCGGTTGGTCTCCTGCAGAACTTCCTCTGGATCGACTATGCCCACCCCACCAGTGGGGCCGTCGTGCGCTCCTTTACGGAAGAGGGAACGGCGCGCTTGTCGACGCTCGACGAGGCCCTCCGCAGCTTCAGCGGGGACGTCCTCCTCGCCACCATTGACCCGATGGACGCGGAACAACCGCAGGACGTCGACAAGCTCACGGAGTGGGTCAGCGCCGTCGATCAGCGGCTCATCCAGGCCTCCAATCTGCGCGTGCGCCTGCTGCTCTCCGCCCTCCCGCGCGAAAGCGTGGACATCGCCCCGTTGCAGGGCTGGAGCAACCTCGTGCTCTCCCCGGAGGAGGGCGGAACCCCGGCGTCATCGCGCATCCGTCCCATCAAGCGCACCGCGGACGGCTTCGAGCTGGCACAGTTCGCAGCCCCGGCCGTGGCCAGCATTTTCGGTCTGTGGCGCGGCATGCCGGAACCGGCGGTGTTGGATCCGGAGACGCACCGCGTCATCGAAACCGGTGACCGGCAACGCTTCCGTCTCGTGCGCGCTTTCCACCGCACCATCGATGCCAATGACATCGAGGACAAGGTGAAAAAGGCTGTCTTCGATCCCGGCCAGCGTCTGCCGCAGCCACAGGTCAACAACATTTCGCGCGCCGTGCATTATGCCAACCCGGAGCAGCTCACGGAGCAGTGCGCGCAGATGTTCATCAACCAGGAGATATCTCCGCTGGTCAGCGCCCCGACCGCCTATGAAGAGCTGCAGTCCCATAAGGTCAGCGGCTGGGCAGCACTGAAGGATAATCTGCGTCTGTACTGGTCCACGGTGGTGGGCAAGCCCCAGGATTGGGTTGAGGGCCAGCGCGGTGCGATGAACAAGAACGCGGCTACTTTCCTGCAGAAGATGCTCTATGGCGAGGACTCCAGCGTGGAGGTCGTCTTGGCGGGGCACTCCGGCAAGGGTAGCGGCGCGACGAGCGTCGAAGAGCTGCGCCAAGCCAGCGAGCACACCATGCGGGTCGCCCGGGAGCAGCACTTTTCCTTGGGGCAGGAACCGCAGTTGTCGCGCACGTGGGAGGCATATCACGACTATGCACTCGGCTTGGTCGATGGCTCGTGGCGCGAGAGCATCGACACCAAGGGGCTGCGCAATAACCAGGGCAACATGTACATCGTGCAATACGGTGGCCAGTCTGTGCAGGATGTCAGCGCTTCCTTCCAAGGCTTCCACCCGCTGATGACCAGCACGCTGGGCTATACACACGAGTCCCAAGCCACCGTCGCGCCTTTCGATCCAGTAGGTGCCGAGCGTTTCGCCGCTGACATCGAGTACACCAGCCAGCAGACCCGCAACGAGGCGGTGAGCCGCAAGAAGCGCGAGTTCGCCTCGTGGCGAGCAAAGAACAGCACCACTTTCGCCTGGAAGGTGGGCCAGGGTCTATGGGAGAAGCTGGGGCATGCCCAGCAGAAGTACCGCGACGCGCACGCCAAAGCACGCGAGCTGCAAGAGCTGGCCAATAACTTCCAAGCGCGTGATTTCAACGCGGAGAACAAAGCACTGACCCGGAAGCTGCGCACGATGTGGATCGTGCTCTTCGTGGCGCTTGCCCTCATGACCTACATGGTGGCCGGGCGCTACAACCCAGACTTGCCGCTGGGTGAGTATTCGCAGTGGTTCGATTGGCCGTGGTACGTCGTGGGCATCATCCTGGCGGGCATGCTTTTCCTCATCTGCTCTTGGGCGGTCTTTACTAAGGCTCAGCGTGAAATCTTTGACTACGTGCAGAGGCGAAAGCTGCTCAACCGCAATCAGGAAATTGCCGCACAGAATCTGGCCACCTCCTCCGCGGAGATCTCGCGCATTTCCAACGCCTACAACCAGTTCCTGAGCTGGTCGGCTCTGCTGGGCCGGGCGATCTACGCACCCTTCGGACGCAAGGAGACCTCGAGCGACCGGCTGCGGACACCGCAGGCGGGTCTTCCAGAAAACGCTCGCATTGCCCAGGCCGTGCTCAACCGCGACGATGCCGTGCGCATGACGGATGAAATCCGCTCCTACATCTACCAGACGGAATGGGCACACCGTTCGCTTAAGTCACTGCTCGACGACATGAATAACACCTTCGAGCGCAACCGCACTGGTCACTCGGCCGTGGCGCTCAATGAGATGTGGGGCATGGCTGGACTGGGATCCAGCACCGCCTTGGATAACCTGTCGCGCAACCTCGATCACGCTTACATGCAGGACCGTGACCTGAAGCAACAGGAATGGCAGAAGGTCATCACCGATCCGCGGATGACCCGCAGTCTGCAGCGCTACCTTAGCCGCGTGACCTTCCGCGAGGAGGGCGGCAGCCGCGTGCAGAGCACCTCTGAGTTCCTCGCTGGAATGAACCAGGAAAAGGGAGCCCTCCAGGCGTTTAGTCCCAACGCACTCACCAGCGCTGGCGGCGCTGAAGGTTATACCGAAATTGATGGCTCCCGCACGCGCATCGTGGAGGTCGACAGCCAGACCGCGCTGACCAGCCAGCTTTCACGCTCGGTGACCGTGGTGCAGTACGGAAAGATTACGGATTTCAAGTACTTGATTCCGGATGCGTCGTCCAGCGCACAGCCCTTTGCTCAGCCTTCGGATCTGTCCTTGGATGAGTTGGATGACACGAATCATATGGACTTTAAGTCGCCGGTGCAGGAGAACAACGAAGGCTCAGCCGCACGTCCATTCTTTGGCCAGCCGGCAGCCCCGGACCTCTCAGACCTCGACGAAACCTTCTGACGGAACCTCTTTAAGGAACGTTGATGACACACAACCCGAAACCTTCGATTGCGGACGTGCCGCTGAGTGAGCTGAGGACGCTGCACGAGCTCAAGCGCGTGAGCGCCGATGATGTGCGCGACGCCGTATCAGCACCGTTTAGACAGTTCGCTGAACAGATCGCCGCCACGTTCAACGGCGAAGAGGTAACGCATCCGGAGCTGAGCGCGGAGGCGCGCAACGCTGCGGTGACGCAGGAAGAACGTGCCGCGCGAGAACACGCGGCACAAGAAGAGGCCGCACGAGAGCGCGCGGCCCAAGAGCGCGCGGCGCGAGAAGAAGCGGCGCGAGTGGAGGCAGCCCCGGCATTCCCCCAGTCACAGCAGACACAGAAGTCACAGCCTGCGGTAGCGGGTCCGCGCGACTTCTTCGCTGAGTGGGAAGCACTGCAGGCTGAGGAGGAGCAAAAGACTCAGGTCAACGAAGAGGACTACATCACTATCCCGGGCTTCGGTATCCGGGCGGAGTATCAGTACCGCCAAGAGCCGGATTGGGTTCCACCGGGCATCGACTTCGAGGTTGAGGTGCCGCTTGAGGAGCAGCCGGAGCAAGACTTTCAAGAAGAGCCTGGCTATGGCGTAGAGCCAGAACCGGAGCCGGAGGACACCGACCAGCGCCATCCGGTGCGCTTGTGGTGGCCGGAGCTAGAACACTCGCCGGAAGAGGTGGTCTTCTACCGAGTGGTAGCCGATGATTCTGAGATGGTTGCCTCACCCGACGCGGGCGACACCCTCGTCTACACCAAGGGGACCGCCTACCGTGACCACACCCCGGGCGAGGCAGGTCTGCGCCACTACGCGGTGTGGGCCTACAAGGGCCGGGACCTTCGTGAGCTCATCAACAGCCAGCCGGTCTTTATGGGAGACACCGGCGTGGTTTTCCCACCGGTCAACGTCCAGGTTTCCACTATCAAGGGTGCTATCCAAGTGTCCTGGGACCTGCTGCCGGGGCACTCGAGCGCCATGGTTTATGCGTGCCGGGATAGTGAGAAGGAAAAGCTTTCCCCGCGCTTCGAACAAGACGTGGATAGCAGCGGGCGCAAGGCCACCATCCCGGTGCAGGAAGCCGGGCAGACCGTGGTCATTTCCCTGCTGGGCCAAGCGGAGTTTCACGGCGCTACCGAGCAGAGCCAAGACGAGGTTGCCGTTCAGCGTTCGGTGAAGCTGGCTAGCGAGCTTGAAAAACTGGAGCTCTCACGTTGCGAGCGGCGCAGCGATTATGGCCAAGATTCCATTGAGGTGGACTGGTATTCGCCCAAGACCGGTGAGGTAAAAATCTATCTCACGCCGACCGCCCCGCAGGCGGATCTGCGTACGTCGGCGGTGCCGAAGACGTACGTCGAAAGTGCGTTGTCGAGTGCTATCAGTGAGACGCGCGGCGTGTCTGAGCCGGGCTCCTTCCAAACCACGACGGTGCCGTGGCCGCCGGATTGGTACGAGGTTTACATCACCCCGGTGAACTTCAACGACGCTGATGCCTGGGTCGGCGAATCCAAGGTTTTGCAGCGCGTGCAGTCCATTGGAGATGATCAGTTCCGTCTCATTGAGCGCGCGGATAGCCAGCTTGTTACCTTCGACTGGCCGAAGGGCGCGACCGCCGTGGAGTACTCCACCAACCGCGAGCACGACCAGATTCGCGAAGAGGACTACGACCTCCAGGGAGGCATCCGCCTGCACTTGGATCAGCATGGCGATACCGTGCGGCTGCGGCCCTATGCGGTCTTCGCTGGTAAGCGCACCGAGGGCGATGAACGTGTGATTCAGTACGAGGGTCTGCGCCCGGTGACGTATGACTTCGAGGTCGATTACTCCCAAGGCCAGGTCCGGGTGTTCCTGTGGAGTTTGGGTAACGGTGATAAGCGCCAGTTCTCCTGCCAGGTGGTCTACCGTGCTGACCGTCTGCCGCTTTTCCCCGAAGACGGTGAGGCACTCGGCATCGTGGAGACCAACCTGCAGAGCGCCACGCACGTTGCTCATGGTTTAGGCCCGATGCGTGGGCAGCATCCGGATTTCACGGTGTCAATTGGTGAGCACGTCCAGCGCGGGGGCTTTATCCGCCTCTTTGCGGTTGAGGGCTTTGACAGCCACGTTGATAGTTCTTTCGATAGCTTCGGCGGGCAGGATGCCTTCAGCAGTTTCTCCGAAAGTTACAGTGACCCCGCCCCCACGCTGAGCGCACTGGATAAAGCCGTGGTGGTGGAAGGCGATGTGTCCTACAGGCTGGTGCTGTACCCACCAATGCAGAATCAGGCTCCCCACTATGACCAGAACTACGGCCAGCAACAGTATGAACAGCAGAGCTATGACCAGCAGAATTACGGTCTAGATTACAGCCAGGATCAGTACTACCAAGGGGGCCAGTAGGTATGGGCGGCGCATTTAGCTATGCATCATTCTCCCGCGCCAACGGCCGCGCTGGTGGCTGGGGAGTAGGGCAGAAAACCGGCGATATCACCCAGGAGGAGTTGGCCGAGCTGGTCTCCTTCGTACCGACATCGCTCAACAACGGCACGACGATCCCGGATTTTCCCTCTGCTCAGCAGCGCGCGGAGCTGGTCCGCCGTACCGCAGTTTTCGCGTTGACTCCTGAGGCAGAAAAGTGGGTCACCATGGTGTCTGTCCCTGCCGGGCTGGATGCGACCGGCCGCGGTGGCAACGTTTTCACCTACACGTCGATTTCCCGCACAGGAACCCCGCCGGCACCGGCGACGGTCCTGTTTTCTCCTGACGTTCCAGCGCCCTTTTCCATCTATGAGGTGGATAAGGTGCAGATACCGGAGGAGATCTCGGCGCGCGGCCCGCTGCACTCGGATGTGCTTCTGGAGGAATTCCTGGATGGGGAGTTCCGCCACCCGGACAAGCTTCCCGCGCCGTTCAAAGCGGTGAGCCCGAACCCGAACCCAACCTTCAACCGCGCAATGGTATCTGCCATGGCGACGGTGTTGAACTCCCGCAATGGCTTAGTCATCCTTGTCGCGCCCGACAACCAAGCTGCGTTGTGGATTGCTGCCACCGCCCGCGAGGTGGGAGAGGACGGTTTCGGGTTCTCCACGTTTGAGAAGGCAGCTGCCATCAACGAGTTCCCGCTGAGCACATCCACCATGCTAGTGGTACCGCCCAGCGAGAAGCAGCGTCTAGCGGAGACAGCGATCCCCGGCAATCCAGTCGTGTTTGCGCTTGATGAAGCCCTGCCAGACGTCAGCGCTTATGAAGCACGTGCTGCGGAAGAAGCTGAGGCTGTGGCCCCGGAGCCACAGGAGGAGCAGGCTGAGCTGGGTGCTGCGGCCAGCAGCACACCCGAGCAGGCCACCACACCGAGCTTTGATGATTCCTGGGGCAAGGATCCAGCGGACTTTGGGGCACCACTGACGGAGTCCTCGCCTTTTGCGGCGTCGGCCGAATCCCCGGCAGGCTTTCCGCCGAATCCGCTTGATAGCCCTGCGCCGAACACACCGCAGGAGAACCCTTTCGCCGCCACACCGGAGGCCGCACCGGAACCCGGGGGAGAAGCATCCGCCGGCCAGGCGCAGCCACAAGTAGCTACCGGCGGCAATGCCAACGTTCCTGGGCTCAGCGCCGAGGAGTGGCACAAGCTGCGGGAATTCGATCCGCGCTGGTGGATCGAGCACCTTGATGTCAACCGCGGACGCTCAATCCAGTTGGCCTACCTTGATAAATCTTCGTTGGGAGAGGGGCTGGACAAGGTGTTGATGTCCGCGATAGTGGCCTCCTGGGTGTTCTACTTCCCGCGGGACTTCAACCTCTTGGCAGAGGACGCACTGCAGCCTTGGGAGAACCGCGAACTCGAGCACATTGGGTACCTCACCGCTACGCATTTTGCGGGAGTCATCGCGCTGGAGCATTGCGAGCGCTACGCCACGGGGCGCGTCGCCATGTTGCTGGATGGTACGACACAGTTGCTGGCGGAGCGCTCAGCTCCCCTGCAGCAACGACCGGGGCCAGCGCAGTTTGCACAGCACACAGCGTGGCAGCACCGAGGCGCAGCTCCCAATGAGCACGGGCGAAACACGGGATTCCACGGAAGGTAAGAGAAGGAAAGAAGCGTCATGGCTAAATACACACTGCGGGACGGCGAGTCCCGCCGCATCGGCTCAGACGGCATCCTGCGCGTCGAAGCCTTCGAGATGGGAACCGGCGGCGCCTCGATGGAGCTGGCGATCCTGGGGGAGGGCGTTGACGCCGTGCGCGTCCACGATCTCTCCCTCATGGTGCACTCCCTTCCCGAGCGCGCCACCATCGTTGTGCGCCCGAAGGGGAATGAGACCTTCGGCCTGCGCAGCGAGGTGCGCCTGACGGTGAGCAACGCGGGCGACTCGGTGACGTTCCCGCGCGTGCTTATCGACGCCGCCGAGGACTCCGCCGAGCGCCTCGCCGAGGTCACCCCGGAATCCGGCAGCTACCGTCTGGAAGCATTCGGCACGACCGAGGGCGCCGGAATTACCGACTCCGCCCGCGAGGTGCGCTCCAAGATGCGCCGCGCGGAGCTGGACGTCGCTGGCCTCGATGCCGTTACCGTGGTCGTCGATGGTTCCGCCTCCATGCAGGTCAACGTCACACCGAAGATCGTTGAGGCGGCCGCCAAATACATCGATGCGCTCTCCGATGCCTTCCGGCACTTCCGCGCCACCGACGGCCAGGACAGCATCGAGACCCACAAGGTAGACGAGCTCACGCGCTTCATCGCGGGCGTTATCGATAACGGAGCGGAGCGCGTCGGCCAGCGCCCCTGGCGCGGGCCGACGGTGGCTTCCACGGCCTCGCTCGCCATCTACGTCACCGATTCGCCCGTGGCCTCAATGCTGGAGACTCAAGTTCCCACCGTCGTGCTCATCACGAGCGCCATCGGGCGCCAGGAGCTGGAGCTTGCGCACATCAACGGAACCCCGGCTCATGTGGCGTACGCGGTGATCGACGGGGACGTCGTCAAGCAGCTCGATACCGGCGCCAACACGGAGCTTTCGGAACTGACCGATCGCGTCACCGCCATGCTGAAAGAGAGGAACTAATGAGCCAGGCACGTTGCCCGTGGACCTTTAAACCGCTCGAGTATGGTGTGACGGTGAGCCCGTACACCAACCGCGAGCTGCCGCAGGGATGGACCGACGCCGTGACGCATTGCGTGGCCATGGCCGGTGCGCGTAACTCCGGTAAGTCGCTCTACACCGCAGTGATGATCAAGCAGCTCAAGCAGCTGGCGCACAAGCACAATCGCTCCGTCCAAGCGGCGGATGAATCCACGCGCGAGCGTTACGCGGAGGTTTATGAGCGGCCGCTCTTTGAGGAGATGCGTGCCATGGACCCCACACCAAGTGCGGTGGCTACCGACGCCTACCAGCGCGATCCGCTGATTTTTGAACTCGGTAAGTGGCCGGATGAGCAGGGCCGCGAGCGCATGAATTACCTGGTCTTCCGCGACGTGGCGGGCGAGGACTTGGAGAACCCTCCGGAAAACGAGGCGGACCGGGAGAACCTGGCGTTCTTCTCGCACGCGGATTTGGTGATTTTCCTTTTCGATCCGCTCCGCGTGCAGCAGATTCAGGATTTTATCCACGGCCTGATTCCCAACATTGGTGAACTGGGCGCGGACTCTTTGCGGGTCCTGGATAACCTGCTGGATTTGCTCGATACGGATACCCCGCCGCCGCTCGCGGTGACCATCTCGAAGTTTGACACGGTGCAGAAGCTAGAGCAGGTGGATGACGTGCGGTGGAAGAAGCTCATGGCCAACCGCGGTGCTGCCTTCCGCCGCGACACCGGGTGGAATTTCCGCGATTCGGACCGTTGGATGGTTCACCTCGAAGCGGAATCGCTCTTGCGCTTCTTGGGCGCCAACGATCTGATCAACAAGCTCTATTCAGCCGCGCCGCGCGATGGCAGCTTCTTCGTGGTCTCCGCCTTGGGGGAGGCCCCGACGGGCCGCCAGCTGGCGCGCAGCGGCATTGCGCCCTATCGCGTGCTGGATCCCATCCGCTGGCTGCTCAGCCGCCGCGGCGTTTTTGTGCAGGACGTGTCATGACTTTCGGCAGCCCGCAGTCCCCAGGAGCACCGCAGCCGGGCTCGCCTGCCGGGACCGCGCCGGACTATCGCTATGGGCAGGTCAGCGACACCGTCCGCCAGGCCCGCCGCGCCGCCGATATGAAGGCACAGTGGGCACCGTGGCCGCTGAAGGTCGCAGCGGTGCTGGAGATCTTCATCACCAGCTACGCCGTCTACAACATCTGCCGGCTCGTGGCCTTTGAAAACAGCCCGGCGGCGGTAAGCCGCACGGACCAGCTCTCCACGGAGCTCGGCGTGCTGCTGGGCGTGCTGGTCCTTCTCGTGTGTGTCATCACGACCTATGTGCTGCACGCGCAGCAGTCGGCGCGGATTGCCTTGACCGCTATCAGCGCCATCGTGGTATTGCTCATTCCACTGAGTTCGGTGATGCCCGCGTCGATCGTCTCCGCGGCAGTCATCGTTCTGCTGTGGTTGCCGGCGAACCGGCAGTGGTTCGGTGGACAAACGCCACAAACCTAGGCCTTCTTGCGCAGCTCCTCGAGCGCGCGGGAATTGCCCGCTGCGGCAAACAGGTTAAACGCAAAGTGATACATGTTGCGCGCGCGGTCTGCCGCGTTGGCGGCGGTGTAGCGATCCCCAAGAAGCTCAGCTACCTCCGCCATGGCGTTTTGCTCCGAAGACGTGGTGGCCTGGGACGCGGGGTGCTTCTCCAAGAAGTCGAGCAACACCTGGGTGGATTTAAACATGTCCTGAGCCTGCGTGCGCAGGCTCTCGGAATACAGAACGGTCCACTTGGCGGCTACGGGGAGGCTCTTGAGCTTCGTGGAGTCCACATAGCGTGAGGCCAGGATGTCGTAGGCCTCCTCCGGATCGCGGTGGCGAACATCGAGGGCCACGGTCTTGAGGAGGGCGTGCAGCTCACCGTCGAGGTCGCCGCAACGTTGGTACTCGCGGGCAGCGGCGGCAAAGCAGGCCACGCGCTGCTCTACATCGTCAGGGGAGTGTTGTGCGGCATCGCTGTAGAAGCGGGCCAGCATGGGCGCTGGGAGCTGCTGGTAATCCTCGTCGCTGCGTGCGTTGGAGAGGATGGTGAAGGACTGCGCAGCCACGCGTTCACAGTCGGCGGCAGAGTTGGATGCCCAGAGTGCGCCCACGGCCGATTCGAGGATGGCTTGAAGGATTGCGGCCATCGTGGCACCCGCTCCGTCGAATTTGCCTCCGGTCACAGCGTCGTTGACAGCCACGAAGTCGGCCGCATGCGCCTTTGCATCGCCGTTCTTTGCGAAATCTAGAAGTTCCTGCAGATCCGAGAGCGACGTCGTGCTGTCGGGGCTGATTGATGCATTCTCGCTAGCGGGGGCGGACTCGGAGAAATCCTTGTGGCTGGCCGCGGTGCGAGCTGCGGCGATCTCGCCCAGCGCGGTGTCGTCACCAGCCGCTGCTGCCTTGGCCGCAAATTTCTCTGCTTCTTCGGTGTTGTCGTTATCCAACCATGCGCGGGCCACACGCGTATAGCCAGTAGCTACGAGAGACGGCTGCCCGGTCAGCGCTCCAATCGAGGCAATGGTGAGGGAATCGTCGATGTTCTCGATGGTGCCAGCAGCCACGCGAAGTGTCTCCCGCGCCTCCAAGTAGTGGGCGGCAGGGACGGCATCCTCCGCACAGCCTTGGAACGTGTCGTTGGACAGCACGCGGTCGATCTGCTTGTCAATGTGGGCGGACTCAACGGTGGGAAGAGAAAGCCCCGGCGCCTGGGCACGCGCATAGGCGAGCATGCGCTCGGCGTCGGCAGAATCAAGCAGGGGATACGTCGCGTCAGAAGCCATGGGGGAGATTCTAGTAGAGGACTCCGACGCGCGCGGGCCTCCTCGTAGACTGGTGGGCATGGATTCTCTCAGCCCCGCCGGGCGCTATGCCCCGAGCCCGTCCGGCGATCTGCATCTGGGTAACCTCCGCACGGCGTTGCTGGCTTGGCTCTACGCCAGGAGCAGCGGGCGCCGCTTTCTTATGCGCGTGGAGGACATTGACACGCAGCGCTCCTCGCGGGAGTCGGCGCAGCGCCAGCTGGAGGACCTCGCCGCGCTCGGCTTGGACTGGGATGGGGAGGTCATCTACCAGCAGGATCGCTACGCGGCTTATGAGAAGGCACTCGCCCAGCTTCCCACCTTTGAGTGCTACTGCTCGCGCAAGGACATCCAGGAAGCCTCCCGCGCCCCACACGCCATCCCAGGACAGTACCCGGGCACCTGCCGCGCGCTTAGCGACGATGAACGGGCCGCCAAGCGCGCCGAGCTGGCTGCTCAAAACCGCGTGCCAGCCATACGCCTGCGCGCCGACGCCTCCTCCTTCACCATCCACGATGCCCTCGCCGGCGAGTACACCGGGGAGGTGGATGACTTCATCCTGCGCCGTGGCGGCCAGCCCCCAGCGGATCCGAACCAGGGCATGGACTGGGCCTATAACCTGGCGGTTGTTGTTGATGATGCCTTCCAAGGCGTCGATCAGATCGTGCGCGGTGATGATCTACTGTCTTCGGCCCCGCGCCAGGCCTACCTGGCGCACAAGCTGGGCTATCCGGAGCCGGAGTTCGTCCACGTGCCGCTCGTGCTCAACGCTGAGGGTGTGCGTTTGTCCAAGCGCGATGGGGCGGTGACCCTGCGTCAGCTGCTCGATGGGCACGGTAGGGATGCGGGGGACGTCGTCAAGCTCTTGGCCCACTCCTTAGGGTATGAGGCCTCTTCCGTACAGGAGCTGTGCCAACAGTTTCAGCCGGAGAAGCTATCGCGGGAGGCCTTCGTCTGGGATGGCGCTGTGTAGCTCCTCCCCCTCGCCGGCTGTACAGCGGTAGTCTGAGAACAAAAAATTTAACGGAGAGAGAAGCTCAGCATGGAAGTTTTGTTTGTCCTTATTGGCCTGATGCTGTTGACCGTCATCGTCAAGGCGGTAGGGGACAAAATAGGACTTCCCTGGCCGGCGCTTTTGACTATCCTTACGGCGGTGGCGGTTTCGGTGTACGCCACTTTCTCGAATGGCACATTTGAATTCTCCGTGCCTGCTGACCTCATTCTTCCCATCTTCTTGCCGCCATTGTTGTGGGCGCTGGCAAGGAGAACATCGTGGGGTGTCATTCGTGAGCAGTGGATGACCATCCTGGCTCTGTCCGTGCTGCTCGTGGTGGCTACGACCCTGGCGGTGGGATTCACCGCCCGTGCTTTCATGCCGGGCTTGGGGCTCGCTGCCGCCATCCTTATCGGCGCCGCGATTGCCCCGCCAGATCCGGTGGCCGTCGAGGCCGTGGCAGAACCAGCCGGTATCCCGCGGCGCATCATTTCCGTGCTGCAGATTGAGGGCCTGTTCAATGATGCTGCGTCTATTGTGGCCTTCCACCTCGCCCTGGAAGCCGTGACGAGCTCGGGGGAGATGCACGCCGGGGAAGCGGTGACGAGTTTCCTCTACTCCGCGGCGGTAGCCACCATTCTCGGGCTCGTCGTGGGGCGCGTGTCTTCGTGGTTCGTCGGCGCGGTTCACGAGGTTATCGCTCGCAACGCGTTGACGTGGGTGATTCCTTTTGCCGTGTACATCGCCGCGGAGGAGCTCGGTGCCTCCGGTGTCATCGCTGTGGTGATTGCTGCGGTGGAACTGCACTCCCGCGCACCGATTCAAGCCGAGGACCGACTCTCCGGTCAGTCATTCTGGGAGACCGTCGAGCTGCTTTTCACGGGTGTGGCCTTCGGCCTCATTGGCTTAACCGTGTTCAGCGCCATCGACGCCGCGGGCGCGGATCTCTGGCATGCGGTCATCATCGGCGTCATCCTGTCCGTTGTTGCCTTCCTCGTGCGCTTGGTGTGGATGTACGCCTTCTATCTCATTAACAAGCGCCGCGGAAAGCCGCGTCTGGCGCCGCTGCGCCTGCAAGAAGTGCTGCTTATGACGTGGTCCGGCATGCGCGGTCTGGTGACTCTTGCGCTGGTTCTGTCTGTTCCAAGTGGTTTGAGCTTCTATAACGAGTTGACCGTTATCGCCCTCGTGGTGCTGCTCATGACCATGGTGATTCCCGGCCTGCTGCTGCCGTGGCTTATGCGTCAGCTCGACCTCACTACGTATTCGCAGGCAGCCACGGATAAGATGCGCGCGACCATTACCTCCCGCGCGCGTAAAGCCGGCATTGCTGCGATGCGCGCGAAGTATGAGGAACTGGACCCCGACACTGCGGCAAATATTGCCCAATGGTTTGAGGACCGCCTCGGTGAGGATGAGGATGGCGAGGACGCTACAACTCGCCTGCGCATGGCCATCGAGGCCCGTGAGGTGGCCCTCGCGGCGCGGCGAACAGCTCTTGCCGGTGCCCAACAGGAATTGCTGCGCCTGCGCCGCGATAGGGAATTCAACCCCATGATTGTGGACGAAGTGCTTGCCGACGTCGACCGGATGTCCCTCGGCGCAAAGAAACACAGTTGAGGGGAGTGCTGATCCGTGACTAAGAATGGTGGCGAGAGGAGCGAATCAATGGACGCCTATGAGTACGCCCAGCTGGAAGACGGCCTGGATTATCTCTACGACTTCTTCGACGCTGACTTGGAGGAGCGCGTGCGCGCCGGGCGTGAGCTGCTGCCAGAAGGCATGGAAGACATCTTGGGCGACCACACCCTGGAAGACTACGTCTGGCTGTGGATCAAAGAACCTGGTCCCAACGGTTTCCGCCAGTACCTGCGCGATGGCGGCTATGGCGAGGCCGAGGTGAAAGAGGCTTTCCTGCTCGCCCGCACGGAATGGGGCATGAACACCCCGCCGCACGTGGAGTGGCTCAAGGAAGACGGTTTCGAGGCCCCCGAGTTCGATTAGGGGCGGTTGACCATGGGCGTTCGATGAGGCGCCCAGCTCGAGTGCCCCCCAGCCGCAAAGGAACCAAAGTACTGACACCTTATGCAAAGATCCGCATGCAATCACCTGGGGTTTTCAGGCCCTTCCGGTTTTAGAGTGCGTTGATTTTGTC
>NZ_KV794777.1:0-250 GCF_001808895.1 Corynebacterium sp. HMSC070E08 | reverse complement strand
TGTTATGTCCATAGGGTTTTTGGACATGGAGTCCGGTGTCTTCTTGGACACGGAATCCATGGTGTTTGTGGACACTTCTAGCGGTTTATGGTTGTTGCCTGCGTTTGGGCCGGGGTTTGGATAGTTTCGGGTTCATCCGCGGTGGTTGGCGATGTTTCATTCCTTCAACGAGGTTGATGTTGATCTGGCCACCTGGCGGCCTGTGACTCAACGTGATCGGCAGTGGTACGCTGAAGAGGAATTCACCGTC
>NZ_KV794776.1:0-234 GCF_001808895.1 Corynebacterium sp. HMSC070E08 | reverse complement strand
TCGCGGCCGGTGATTGCTTGGATGGTGGCGGTGATATCGGGCGGGAGTGGTACGGCGGCGTGGATGGTTTCGCCGCCAATGACGAGTTGAAAGCTGCGGTATTTCTTGAGTGTTCTCACCAGGCGTTTGATGGATTGACCACTGCGGGTCTCCATCAGGTGGGCCACGGCTAGCGCGGCGATGACAATGTTGAGATGTGCTGGGGTTGCCCGCAAATTGTGGACACGTAGTGGA
>NZ_KV794775.1:0-257 GCF_001808895.1 Corynebacterium sp. HMSC070E08 | reverse complement strand
CGGTAGGTGATGCGCACGCCTGGTTTGGCGGTTCTTTTACGTTTGAGTTCTTTAAGCCTCGTGGTGGCAACGGTGGGGATGCGGTGTGCGGGTGTGGCGGTAAGTCTGACTCTCAGGTTCCAGGCGTCGAGGGTTTTCTTTACTTTTGAAACGTAGGTTTCAATGAGTGTGAGGGTGCCCAGGCTGTGGCGTTGGGTGAGTGCGGACGCACGGGCTTTGCGTTGTTTGCCGGTAAAGCGGGTGGGGCCGAAGTACAC
>NZ_KV794774.1:0-329 GCF_001808895.1 Corynebacterium sp. HMSC070E08 | reverse complement strand
CCCCGCTTCGGGTCCAGGACACGCCACTCAAACACCCCATTAGGATTCGGTTTCCCTACGGCTACCCCACACGGGTTAACCTCGCGACATGCCGCTGACTCGCAGGCTCATTCTTCAAAAGGCACGCCATCACACAATAAAAAGTGCTCTGACGGATTGTAAGCACATGGTTTCAGGAACTATTTCACTCCCCTCCCGGGGTACTTTTCACCATTCCCTCACGGTACTAATACACTATCGGTCACACTGAGTATTTAGGCTTACCGGGTGGTCCCGGCAGATTCACAGCAGATTCCACGAGCCCGCTGCTACTCGGGCAACCCAACAAC
>NZ_KV794773.1:0-9957 GCF_001808895.1 Corynebacterium sp. HMSC070E08 | reverse complement strand
CCGAAGAGAAGAAGGAAGAGCCGAAGGCAGAGGAGAAGCCTGCTGCTTCCCAGTCCTCCGAGCCGAAGACTTCTGAGACCTCCACGAAGGTCAACAACGGCGATAACGTCCCGTATGTCACCCCGCTGGTGCGCAAGCTGGCTGAGAAGCACGGCGTAGACCTCTCCACCGTCTCCGGCACTGGCGTCGGTGGCCGCATCCGCAAGCAGGACGTCCTGGCCGCCGCCGGCGAAGGTGAGGCACCGGCTTCCTCCGCTAGCGCCTCCTCCAGCAACCCGCGCGCTCGCTGGTCCACCAAGTCTGTAGATCCGGAGAAGCAGGAGCTCATCGGCACCACCCAGAAGGTCAACCGTATCCGCGAGATCACGGCGACCAAGATGGTTGAGGCCCTCCAGATTTCCGCTCAGCTGACCCACGTCCAGGAAGTCGATATGACCGCCATCTGGGATATGCGCAAGCAGTCCAAGCAGGCGTTCATCGACAAGTACGAGGCCAACCTCTCCTTCCTGCCGTTCATCGTGAAGGCCACCGTTGAGGCACTGGTCTCCCACCCGAACGTCAACGCGTCCTACAACCCGGAGACCAAGGAGATGACCTACCACGCTGACGTCAACGTGGCCATCGCCGTGGATACTCCGCGCGGCCTGCTGACCCCGGTCATCCACAAGGCCCAGGAGCTAACGCTGCCGGAGATTGCCCAGAAGATCGCCGAGCTGGCTGATAAGGCCCGCAACAACAAGCTCAAGCCAAACGATCTGACCGGTGCAACCTTCACCGTGACCAACATCGGCTCCGAGGGCGCCCTGCTGGATACCCCGATTCTGGTTCCGCCGCAGGCTGGCATCCTGGGCACCGCCGCTATTACCAAGCGCGCGGTCGTCGTGACCGAGGACGGTCAGGACGCCATCGCCATCCGCCAGATGTGCTACCTGCCGTTCACCTACGACCACCAGGTGGTCGATGGTGCCGACGCTGGCCGCTTCATCACGACCATCAAGGACCGCCTCGAAACCGCAGATTTCGAAGCCGACCTTGACCTCTAAGGCTTAACAAGACTCCAAGTCTTAAGAGACTGCTCCCCTGCCACTGCGGCGGGGGAGCTTCGTCGTTTTCCACCCGGCTTTCCTCCACCCCCGCAAACACAGCTCGGTGACATCGCTCAGTGGCGCCGCAACTGCCCTATCTGCCAAAACTATTGCCCGGTTTTCAGAGATCGGCGCTAAGTTTGGCAGATAGGCGCGTTTTCTTTAACCGTCTTGCCACCAAGACCTAACCTCTGTGACTCAGCACACTAGACTGTGCAGCATGGTTTCTCAGAAATGGTTCCGCGTCGCTCTCGGCATGTTTCTCGTCGCGTGCGGCGCTAATCTTTTCGCCCCCATGGTCGTGGTCTACCAAGTCACCACCGATTTGGGGGTTCTGCAGACGACCTTCCTCTTTGGCATTTACGCCCTCGGCATCATGGTGGCACTTTTCATTGGCGGTCCGCTCTCGGATTCGCTGGGACGCCGCGCTGTCATGCGCCCAGCCGTCCTCTCCACCACTGCGGGTTCACTGGTCTTCCTCAGTGGCGCAGGCGGCGCCTTCCTCCCCTTGCTGGTCGGACGCCTGTGTGCCGGGGCTGCGGTGGGACTGGCCATGTCTTCCGGCGCTGCCTGGATCAAGGAGCTCAGCACCCACCTCAGCGTTGGTGCGAAGCGTTCCTCCATTGCTCTTTCGGCTGGCTTCGCGTTGGCACCTGGCGTTGCCGGTATCGCCGCAGAGTTCCTCCCATGGCCCACCGTCCTGCCTTATCTATTGCATATCGGCCTAGCACTCATCGTGGTCCCACTCGTGTGGACGGTGCCCGAAGAGCGCACCGAACAGCCACAGCCTCATTCACAGCCACGGCGCCGTTCCTTAATCCCCACCAGCCTGATTACTCCCCGCTACCTACCGGTCGTGGCCTATGCCCCGTGGGTCTTTGGCTCCGCCACCACTGCCTTCGTCTTCCTCCCCTCACAGCTCAGTGAGCACCTGCGCCACCCCATTCTCATTGCCGGGCTCTGTGCGCTACTCACCATGGGAAGCGGCGTGGTAATCCAGCAGCTAGCGGGCCGCATCCGCGTAACCGCGTTCCACGGCATGGTGCTGGCCGCGATAGGCATGGTCCTGTGTCTCATCGTCGTCGCGGCGGCACACCACGGCTGGGCGGTATTCCTCCTGCCCCTCGCGGCCATCATCATGGGCAGCTCCTATGGAATTGGCATGCTCAGCGGGCTCGCAGAAACTCAAGCCATTGCCCACCCAGCGGAACTCGGCGCGGCAACGGGGGTGTTTTATTCGCTGACCTACCTCGGCTTCTTTGCCCCGTTCATCCTCTCGCTTTTGGGCCCTGTCACGGGGTATTCCACCGCCTTCATCATCGGGTTCGCAGTCGCGGCGCTGACTGCCGTGACGCTACATCTCCGAATCAGGGGTAACCGGGGTTAATGTCATGGCATACGCTTTATACTTGGAGCAGTTTAGGTCACACAAACTAACGCCACGAAGGAGATTCACTATATGGATTTCATCTCTCGTCATCTCGGCCCGGATGCAGCCGAGCGTGAAACGATGCTCAAGGCTCTGGGCTACGACAGCGTCGATGCGCTGGTCGATGCCGCCCTGCCAGCCTCCATCCGCGCCACCGAGGCGCTCAACCTCCCGGAGGCTTTGAGCGAAGATGAGGCGCAGGCGAAGCTGCGCGAGTACGCCTCCCAGAACGTCGTGCTGAAGTCCTTCTATGGCCAGGGTTACTCCGATACCCTCACCCCGGCGGTCATTCGCCGCGGGCTGCTGGAGGATGCCGGATGGTACACCGCCTACACGCCCTACCAGCCGGAGATCTCGCAGGGCCGCCTCGAGGCACTGCTGAACTTCCAGACCATGATCGAGTCCCTGACCGGCCTTCCCATCGCGAACGCCTCGCTTCTCGACGAAGCCTCTGCCACCGCCGAAGCCGTCGGCCTGATGGCCCGCGCGGTGAAGAAGGGCCGCCGCGTGCTGTTGGACTCTCGCCTGCACCCGCAGGTCCTGACCGTGGCCGCCGAGCGCGCCCGCGCCATCGAGCTCGAGGTCGAGATCGCTGATGTCCGCGATGGCATCGTCGGCGAAGACCTCGTCGGTGCAGTTCTGGCCTACACCGGAACCGGGGGCGATATCGTCGACCCGCGCGCCGCCATCGAGGAGCTGCACACCCGCGGCGCCCTGGCCGCCGTCGTGGCCGACCCGCTGTCGCTGCTCCTTCTGGAGGCACCTGGTTCGATGGGCGCAGACATCGTCCTTGGCTCCTCGCAGCGCTTCGGCGTCCCGCTCTTCTTCGGCGGCCCGCACGCGGCCTTCATGTCCGTCACGGATAAGCTCAAGCGCCAGCTTCCGGGCCGCATCGTGGGCGTGTCCAAGGACGCCGCCGGCCGCCCCGCTTATCGTCTGGCGCTGCAAACCCGCGAGCAGCACATCCGCCGCGAGCGCGCCACCTCCAATATCTGTACTGCCCAGGCCCTCCTGGCCAACGTGGCCTCGATGTACGCGGTCTACCACGGCCCGAAGGGGCTGAAGGAGATTGCGCAGCGCGTGCATAACCGCGCTTCTGCTTTTGCTGCAGCAGTCACCGGCGCGGGCAAGGAGATTGTCTCCCGCGACTTCTTTGACACCGTGACCGTCACCGGCGTGGATGCGGCCGCCGTCAAGGCCCAGCTGCAGGAGCAGGGCTACCTGGTGCGCGCCATCGGCTCCGACAAGGTCTCGGTCTCCTTCGGCGAGTCCGCTACCAGCGAGGACGTCAACACCCTTGCCGCTGCCTTCGGCGCCGAGGCCTCCACTAACTCCGAGCCAGCCGCGTCTGGCTCCTTCGAGATTCCGTCCTCCGTCCAGCGTTCCGAGGAGCCGCTGCAGCACGAGATCTTCAACTCCCTTCACTCCGAGACCCAGATGCTGCGCTACCTGCGCACCCTGGCGGATAAGGACTTAGCACTCGACCGCACCATGATCCCGCTGGGCTCGTGCACGATGAAGCTCAACCCCACCTCTGCCATGGAGCCCATCTCCTGGCCGGAGTTCGCGGGCATCCACCCGTATGCCCCGGAGGAGACCACCGCTGGTTGGCGCGCGCTGATCGACGAGCTCGAGTCCTGGCTCGCCGATATCACCGGCTACGCCCAGGTTTCGATCCAGCCCAACGCCGGTTCCCAGGGTGAGCTGGCCGGCCTGCTGGCCATTCGTCGCTATCACGTTGCCAACGGCGACCACGGCCGCGATGTCATCCTCATTCCGGCCTCCGCGCACGGCACCAACGCGGCCTCGGCGACCCTGGCGAACCTGCGCGTCGTCGTGATCAAGACCGCTGACGATGGCTCCATTGACGTCGCCGACCTCGACGCCAAGCTCGAGCAGCACGGCGAGCACGTCGCCGGCATCATGATTACCTACCCCTCCACCCACGGCGTCTTCGACCCGGAAGTACGCGAGGTCTGCGACAAGGTCCACGCAGCCGGCGGCCAGGTCTACATCGACGGCGCGAACATGAACGCGCTGGCCGGTTGGGCCCGTCCGGGTGCTTTCGGTGGCGATGTCTCCCACCTCAACCTGCACAAGACTTTCACCATCCCGCACGGCGGAGGTGGCCCGGGCGTGGGCCCGGTGGGCGTCGCCAAGCACTTGGTACCTTTCCTGCCGACGGATGCCAACGATCCCCAGCTGGATCCTGCGCAGCCGGCTGTGGAGGGCACCGGCGTGCCGTCCACAGCATCGCGCTACGGCTCGGCCGGCGTGCTGCCAATTTCCTGGTCTTATCTGGCCATGGTGGGCTCGCAAGGGCTCACGGAGGCCACGAGCCATGCCATCCTCGGCGCGAACTACCTGGCGCAGAGCCTGAAGGATTCCTTCCCCGTTCTCTACACGGGTAATGCCGGCCTGGTGGCGCATGAATGCATCTTTGACCTGCGCGAGCTGACCGACGCCTCCGGCGTCACCGCCGCCGATGTAGCCAAGCGCCTCGTGGACTACGGCTTCCACGCGCCGACCCTGTCCTTCCCGGTGGCCGGCACCCTCATGGTGGAGCCCACCGAGTCCGAGGACCTGGGTGAGCTGGACCGCTTCATCGAAGCCATGCGCTCCATCCGCGCCGAGATCCAGGAGATCATCGACGGCAAGGTGGCCTACGAGGACTCCGTCATCCACCACGCACCGTTCAACGCCGAATCCGTCGCCGCCGACGAGTGGAACTTTGCCTTTAGCCGCCAACAGGCCGCCTACCCGGTGACCTCCCTGCGCGCTAACAAGTACTTCCCGCCGGTGCGCCGCATCGACGAGGCTTACGGTGACCGCAACCTGGTGTGCACCTGCCCGCCGCCAGAGGCTTTTGACTACTCCGACGACAACCAGGAGGTTTAATCAATGACTGACTACCTGCACTCCCCGCTGCATGCTGAGCACGAGAAACTCGGCGCCACCTTCACCCCCTTCGGACCGTGGGAGATGCCGCTGAAGTATGACAACGAGCTCGAGGAGCACCGCGCGGTACGTAATGCCGCAGGCCTCTTCGATCTCTCCCACATGGGTGAAGTCTGGGTCAACGGCCCGGACGCCGCCGAGTTCCTCTCCTATTGCTTCATCTCCAACCTCACCACGCTTAAGGAGGGCAAGGCGAAGTACTCCATGATCTGCGCGGAGGATGGCGGCATCATCGATGACCTCATCACCTACCGCTTGGAGGAGACCAAGTTCCTCGTCGTGCCCAATGCTGGCAACGCCGACACCGTGTGGGAAGCGCTCAACGAGCGCGCCGAGGGCTTCGATGTGGACCTGAAGAACGAGTCCCGCGATGTGGCGATGATCGCCGTCCAGGGCCCAAAGGCGCTGGAGATCCTTGTCCCGCTGGTGGAGGACACCAAGCAGCAGGCTGTCATGGACCTGCCCTACTATGCCGCGATGACCGGCAAGGTGGCCCGCAAGTACGCGTTTATCTGCCGCACCGGCTACACCGGTGAGGATGGCTTCGAGCTCATCGTCTACAACTCCGATGCCCCGGAGCTGTGGGAAGAGCTGCTCAAGGCCGGCGAGGAATACGGCATCAAGCCCTGCGGCTTGGCAGCACGCGACTCGTTGCGCTTGGAGGCAGGCATGCCGCTTTACGGCAACGAGCTCACCCGCGATATCACTCCGGTGGAAGCCGGAATGTCCCGCGCCTTTGCCAAGAAGGAGCAGGACTTTGTGGGCGCTGAGGTGCTGCGCCAGCGCGCCGAGGAAGGCCCGCAGGCCGTTATCACCGGACTGGTCTCCTCCCAGCGCCGCGCCGCGCGCGCCGGTTCCGAGGTCTACGTGGGTGAGAACAAGGTGGGCATGGTGACCTCCGGCCAGCCCTCCCCCACCCTGGGACACCCAGTAGCGCTCGCGCTCATCGATACCGCAGCTGGCCTCGAGCCGGGTGCGGCCGTCGAGGTAGACATCCGCGGCAAGCGCTACCCCTTCGAAGTGTCCGCGCTGCCCTTCTACAAGCGCGATAAGTAAACTCCACTACTGAAGTCAACTACCGAAAGGACACCCCTTCTCATGGCTAACCTTCCTTCCGATTTCTCCTACTCCGAGGACCACGAGTGGATCAACGCCACCGCTGACTCCGTCGTTGGTTCTACCGTCCGTATTGGCATCACCTCCGTGGCCGCTGACCGCCTGGGTGAGGTCGTCTTCGCTGAGCTGCCGGCCGTGGGTGACACCGTCGAGCACGGCGAGACCTGCGGCGAGGTGGAGTCCACCAAGTCCGTGTCTGACCTCTACTCCCCGGTCACCGGCACCGTGACCGCCGTCAACGAGGACGTGCACGATGACTATGCAGTCATCAACAACGATCCCTTCGGTGAGGGCTGGCTCTTCGAGGTCGAGGTCACCGAGGTCGGCGAGCTGATGACCGCCGACGAGTACGCTTCCGCCAACGGCGTCGATTAAAAAAGCGCTTGAGCAGCGCACACTCAGCCCCTTTCTGGCTGAATCTTCGCGGGGTTTAGGATTGGGTTCATGACTGCTCCCCGCGAACCTTTCTTTCCCGCTGATCGCTCCATCCGCGCTTCCGACGAACCACTGGAGATCCGCCGCTTGGGCCGCATGGGCTACCAAGAGGCCTGGGATCTGCAGGCCGAGCTCGCGGCGGCGCGGGCGGCGGGCACACAGGGTGATGTCATCCTCGTGGTGGAGCACCCCAACGTCTACACCGCCGGAAAGCGCACGCAGCCGGAGGATATGCCCGATAATGGCCTCCCGGTCATTGACGTTGACCGGGGCGGGCGCATCACCTGGCACGGCGAGGGCCAGTTGGTGGTCTACCCCATTATCAAACTGGCCGAGCCGGTTGACGTTGTCGATTACGTCCGCCGCCTTGAGGAGGCCATCATCCAAGCTGTCCGTGAACTCGGCGTGAGCACCGCTGGGCGCATCGATGGCCGCTCGGGGGTGTGGGTTCCTTCCACCACCCAGGCTGCCGACCCAGCCGCCCCGAAGCGCGACCGCAAGCTAGGTGCGTTGGGCATTCGCGTGACCCGCGGCGTGACCATGCACGGCCTAGCGCTCAACTGCACCAACACCTTGGAGTACTACGAGCACATCGTGGCCTGCGGCATCGACGATGCGGACGTGTCAACGCTGTCGCTTGAGCTCGGCCGTGAGGTGACCATGGAGGAGGCAGAAGCCCCGCTTCTCGACGCCCTCCGCAAAGCCCTCTCCGGCGAACTGACGGTGGCCGACCACACCTTTGCCTCGGCCCCAGATCCCATCAAAGTGGCCAACGAGAAGGCCCGCCAAGCCCGCAAAGCCGCGCAAGAAAAATAGCGGCTACCCTCGGTGGAATAAAGCAGCCACCCGCAGGGCTTGTAATAGAAAGAGCTAGTTCAACACCTAAAGTGAGGTTCCGTGACTGTTAAGCCTGAAGGACGCAAGATGCTCCGCATTGAGAAGAAGAATGCGGAGTCTCCCATCGAACAGAAGCCGCGCTGGATCCGCAATCAGGTCCGCACCGGCCCTGGGTATGAGGACATGAAATCTCGCGTGACTGGTGCTTCCCTGCACACCGTGTGCCAGGAGGCTGGCTGCCCCAATATTCACGAGTGCTGGGAATCGCGTGAGGCTACGTTCCTCATCGGCGGCGACAAGTGCACTCGCCGCTGTGATTTCTGCGATATCGCTACCGGCAAGCCAGCGGAGCTGGACCGCGACGAACCGCGCCGTGTGGCAGAGAATATCCAGGAAATGGATCTCAACTACACCACCATTACGGGCGTTACTCGCGATGATCTTCCCGACGAGGGTGCCTGGCTCTACGCTGAGGTCGTCCGCAAGATTCATGAACTCAACCCGAACACCGGCGTGGAGAACCTCACCCCGGACTTCTCCGGCAAGCCGGACCTGCTCCAAGAGGTTTTTGAAGCCCGCCCTGAGGTCTTCGCCCACAACCTGGAGACGGTGCCGCGCATCTTCAAGCGCATCCGCCCGGCCTTCCGCTATGAGCGTTCGCTCGACGTCATCCGCCAGGCCCACGACTTTGGCCTGATTACCAAGTCCAACCTCATCCTGGGCATGGGCGAAACCGCAGAGGAGATCGAGGAAGCACTGCGCGACCTGCGCTCGGCAGGCTGCGACATCATCACGATTACCCAGTACCTGCGCCCCGGCCCGCGCTTCCACCCGATCGAGCGCTGGGTGCGCCCGGAGGAGTTCGTGGAGCACTCCAAGCTGGCCAAGGAGCTCGGCTTTGGTGGCGTCATGTCTGGCCCGCTGGTCCGCTCCTCCTACCGCGCTGGCCGCCTCTACGTGCAGGCCATGGAGGCACGCGGCCTCGAGCTTCCGGAGAACCTGAAGCACCTGGCGGAGACTTCCCAGGGCGCTACAGCTCAGGAGGCTTCCACCCTTCTCGAGAAGTATGGCCCCTCCGAGGAAACTCCGGTGACCACGCGCATGGCCAAGACCCCTGCACAGGCCAACTCTGTTGCCGCTACCATCCGCTAACGCGTTTCTCTTTTTATTCCTCTTGCCCTTAAAGTAGGAGACATGGCTAAGGACGATAAGGCGTCGCTCAAGGACGCGAAGAAGCAAGAGCGCGCGGCAAAGCGTGCCAAGCGCAAGCAGAACTGGTCACAAATGTGGCAAGCGTTCAACATGCAGCGCAAGCAGGACAAGGCTCTCATCCCCATCATGCTGGCCGCATTCTTGGGCGTGGGCTTGCTCTTCTTCCTTATCGGCCTGCTCTTTAACGGCCAGTGGTTCATGCTCATCATCGGCCTGGGCCTTGGTGCGATGCTCGCCATGTTCCTGTTCACTCGCCGCCTTGAGCGCGACATGTACAAGAAGGTGGAGGACCAGCCAGGTGTCGCCGGCTGGGCTTTGGAGCAGCAGCTGCGCAACACCGTGGGCGTGGTGTGGAAGGTCAAGCCTGGCGTGGCTGCGACCCGCCAGCAGGATCTGGTTCACCGCGTGATCGGTAACTCCGGCGTCATTTTCGTCGTCGAAGGTGACCGCAAGCGCGTCGCCCCTACCCTCAACCGTTTGAAGAAGCGCGTTGACCGCCTGGCTGGCGGTGTGCCGGTGTACGAGGTCTTCGTGGGCAGCGGTGAGGACGAAGTGCCGGTGTCCAAGCTGCGCACCCACATCATGAAGCTGCCGCGCAACTACAACAAGAACGAAACCTACGAGAACATTCGCCGCATCGAGGCCATGGATGATCTGCCGGGCACTACTCCGGGCCTGCCCAAGGGCCCAATGCCCCGCCAGGCTCAAAACATGGCGGGCATGAACCGCCGCATGCGCCGCATGCAGGAGCGCAAGGGCGGCAAATAAGCCACCTCGTTTCCGTACAAGAAGGGGTCCCTTCCGAGATTCTCGGAAGGGACCCCTTCTTTACCTTGCGATTCTTCGTTGCTTTAGAACCGTCCTAGCCTTCGTGACCAGGTTTCG
>NZ_KV794772.1:0-474 GCF_001808895.1 Corynebacterium sp. HMSC070E08 | reverse complement strand
CACCCGGCTGGTTCGGGGTCGTCTCCTCGCCCGGGTTGTTCGGGGTCGTTTCCTCGGACGGCTTCGGAACCGTCTGGTTCTTATCGTTGATGTCCTTGTGCTCAGCGATGTGGTTCGGCTCCTCCGGATCAGTACCCGGAGTCTCCTCGCCCTTGTCGTTGACCTCAACAGAAGTCAACTCCTCAAAGGCAACCGCAGCCTCAACCGGCTTCTTCACCGAATCAGCAACGATGATCTCAACAACAACCTCACCATCAGCAGCATCCGGAGTAAAGGTCTTCTCACCCTTACCCAGGACAGACTTGCCATCAACCTTAGAAATCAGCTCAGCCTTCAGGGTGTATTCCATACCCGGAACCAAACCCTCATACGTCACCGTATCGTTAACCTTCGCACCAGCAACAACCTCAGTTGCACCGTTAGCAAAGTCAGCATTCGTCGAAATCTTCGGCTTATCAGTCTCTTCGCCCGGCT
>NZ_KV794771.1:0-103455 GCF_001808895.1 Corynebacterium sp. HMSC070E08 | reverse complement strand
TTCCACGTCGGTGGCATCACCAGAAGCGGCCGGCGCCTCGGACTCAGCGTCCTCAGCGGGCTTGTCTGGGGTCTCGGCAGCCTTCTCGGAGGAATCCGCGGACTCCTCAGTAGCCGGTGCGGATTCGCCTTCGTCACCGATGATGGCGATGACTGCGCCCACGTCTACGGTGTCATCTTCCTCAGCCTTGATTTCGAGGATGGTGCCGGCGACCGGGGAGGGGATTTCGGTGTCGACCTTGTCGGTGGAGACCTCGAGCAACGGTTCGTCGACCTCGACGGTGTCGCCGACGGACTTCAGCCACTGGGTAATCGTGCCTTCGGTTACGGATTCGCCCAGTTCGGGCATCACAACAGAGTGTGCCATAAGTGTTAAGACTCCTCGAAAGTTGGAATTAGTGAAACGCTAGTGTTTGATTCTACAGCGTGTTTATAAAAGGTGCGCACGGGTGGGGTGAATTAGGGCATCCTCCGCACGAAGTGGCTGAAGGTGGCCTCCGGTAGGCTAAAGAGCCATGTTCAACCCCTTCCGCCGCAACAGCTCCAAGTCCCAACTGCGCCCGCCCCGCGCACCGGGGGAGACCATTCGCGCAGAAGACGCCCAAGAGCTTCAAGCCTGGGCGCAGGGACGTGCTTTTATTGAGGCCTTTGTTGAACCGGAGACCGTGGTCAACGAGATGTCTGTCGTTGTGGTGGATGAAAACGGCGCCTTCATTCGCCGTCGCATTGGTGGGCCCAAAGGCATCGACGCGGTGGCTAAGCTTCTGCGCTGCGATGTCTATGACGTCGAAGAGACTGGTTACCCCCAGCGCATGCGCGAGCGCATCGAGCGAGAGCGCATTCTGCGCAAGCGGGAGGAACAACGCGAGCGCCGTCAGCGGTTTGAACAGCGACAGCAGCAGAATGACCAGGACGGCAATTAGAGGGGTGCTGCCTAGCCAGTAATGATGGTGGCGCCTGCCTTCTCAAGCTCTTCCAGAGCGGCGGCGCCGCGGGCCTCGTCGACAGGCGCGCAGTAATCCGCCAGCACACGCACCGTGAATCCCTCCGCAAGGGCGTCGGCAGCGGTGGCGCGCACGCAGTGATCGGTAGCGATGCCCACGATGTCCACGGCGGTGATGTCGTGCTCGCGCAGCCACTCTGCCAGGGGAACGCCGTCGGCCGCGCCTTCGAAACCGGAATACGCAGCGGTATATTCACCCTTCTTGAAATAGGCCTGGGCGGGCCCGATCGCTTCGTGCATCGCGGCGCCGAAGGAATCGGCCACGCAGTGCGTGGGCCAGGTATCGACAAAGTCGGGGTTCTCAGAGAAATGAGTGCCTGGGTCGATGTGCCAGTCCTGCGTGGCAACGACAGTGTCGTAGGAAGGCTGGAGGGCACCGATGCGATCGGCCACCTCATTTCCGCGCTCGGCGGCGAGGGCTCCGCCGGGGCAGAAGTCATGTTGGACGTCGACAATGATGAGTGCAGGTGTCATACGCGGCAATTCTATACGCTGGGAAACGATGAAAACACCGATTCCTTTTTATCTACAGAAGATCCTTGATGGCGTTCACGATCACGATTCCGGAGAAGTCGCGGACTATATCCCGGAGCTGGCTGCCGCAAACCCCGAGCAGCTGGGGGCTGCGCTGTGCTCTGTGACGGGCCACCTCTACAGCGCCGGTGACGCGGAGACCCGCTTTACCATTCAGTCCATTTCCAAGCCCTTCGTCTATGCCCTCGCTCTGAGCGAGTTCGGCCCTGACGCGGTGCGTGAGGTGGTAGGACTCGAGCCCTCGGGGCAGGCCTTCAATGAGTTATCCCTAGCCAAGGACCACCGCCCCCTGAACCCGATGATCAATGCCGGTGCCATCGTGGTCAATCAGCTGATTAATGGGGTGGAGTCGACCGTGGAGGACCGCGTGGAAAAGATCCGCGCCTTCATATCCCAGTTGGCGGGGCGCGAGGTGGACGTCGATAAGCGCCTGTGTGACTCGGAACTTGAGCACGCTGAGCGCAACCTGTCCCTGGCACATATGCTGCGCTCCTACGGCATCATCCAGGACGATGCCCACGACGCCGTGCTGTCCTATACCTCGCAGTGTGCTCTGTCGGTGGACGTGCGCGACCTCGCCGTCATGACCGCGACCCTGGCTAATGGTGGCCGCCAGCCGGTAACGGGGGAGAAGATTTTGGACGCCGACGTCTGCCGCATGACGCTGGCGGTGATGAGTTCCTGCGGCATGTACGACGGTGCTGGGCGCTGGATGGCGGAGGTGGGAATCCCCGCTAAGTCCGGCGTATCCGGAGGACTCATTGGAACGCTGCCGGGGCAGATCGGCGTGGCGACGTTCTCGCCGCGTCTCGATGAGCAGGGAAATAGCGTGCGCGGAACCGAAATCTTCCGCGAGCTCTCCTCGGACATGGGCCTGCACTTGATGTCCACGGAAAACCGCTTTGGTGTGCACCCAGTGCGCAGCGTCGACGAGGATGACGACACCGCGATTATCCGCCTACAAGGTCATATCAACTTCACCGCCACCGAAGCCATCCTCCACGAGCTGGAGGAGCGCCAGTTCTCCGGCAAGCGCTTGGCCTTGGACTTCTCCCAGGTCTCTGGCCTGCACAAGGTGGGCCGGCGCATGCTCAAGGAAGGACTGCGCCGGCTGCGTGAGGAAGGCAACGAGGTCGCGCTTGTCGACGACGACGGGCTCGTCACCGACCGCGCCATGTCCGACGGTACGGTCCTCCCATTGGCGGATAAGGAGGACTACGTCATCGCCGGCGAAGAGGTGTGAGCGGCCTAAAGCCGCTCACACGAGGGGCCGCATGGAAGCCGCTCTGATCTAGGCTTCGGCGATCTCGCGCAGCGCTGCCACCACGGTGCGCACCGGAACTCCGGTGGCGCGCTTCGGGGTGTAGCCGCGCGGGGCGGAACCGTTCCAAGAGGGGCCGGCGATATCGATGTGGGCCCACTCGATGCCCTCGCCCACGAACTGCTTGAGGTAGGTGCCGGCGAACTCCATGCCGCCCTCGCGCTTGGCGTTGATATTGCGGATGTCTGCGGCCTGGGACTTGATCTCCTCGTCGTGCTCCTCCAGCAGCGGCATGGCCCAGGCGTTCTCGCCCACTTCGCGGCCGATTTCGGCGAGGCGATCGCGGAAAACCTCGGAGCCCATGATGCCGGAGGTGCGCGAACCCAGCGCCACGATCTGTGCGCCGGTGAGTGTCGCAGTCTCAATGAGGTAATCCGGCTTGTCCTCGCTGGCGCGCGCGATGGCGTCCGACAGCACGAGGCGGCCCTCGGCGTCGGTGTTGAGAACTTCGGAGGTCAGGCCACCGTAGTGGGTAATGACATCGCCCGGGCGGGTGGCGCCAGAGCCCGGCATGTTCTCAGCCAGCGGCAGGGTAGCGGTGATCTGAACCGGCAGCTTCAGCTTGGCCGCCGCGATGATGGTGGCCGCCATCGCAGCAGAGCCACCCATATCCGAAATCATGTCCCACATGCCATTGCCTGGCTTGAGGGAGATGCCGCCGGTATCGAAGGTAATGCCCTTACCTACAAGAGCCACGTGTTTCTTGGCCTTCTTGGGCTTCCAGCTCAGGCGCACCAGACGCGGCGGACGGGCAGAACCCTTGCCTACCGCGAGGATACCGCCGAAGCCCTGCTTCTCCAGCTGCTTTTCATCGAGCACCTCGACGTCAAGACCGGCTTCCTTTGCCTGGCCGGAAAGGAATGCGGCGTAGGACTCCGGGTAGAGTTCGTTGGCGGGGGCATTCACGAGGTCGCGGGCAAGCAAGACAGACTCGGCCACGGTGCGGGCTGCCTCGAATTCTTCGGAGACAGACTTATCAGCCACCACCACGAAAGTGGCTGGTTGTTCCTTCTCCTCCAGTTCGGTGGAGCGAATGCCGCGATAAGCGTAGCCGCCGAGGATGAGACCCTCGACAGCAGCAGAAACACCGAAGTCCGCCAGGCTGGTCACGATGGTGCCCACGCCTGCGGTGGCGCGGGCCACGGAGCCGGCGGCGCGGCGCAGGGCCTCGGCGTCAAGCTCCTCTACATCGCCCAAGCCCAGCGCAATGACCTGAGCAGCGCCCGCCTTCTGCGGGGCGGGAACCTTCACGATTTCCCCGGCCTTGCCCGTCGCGCCCACGGCCGCGAGAGCCTCGTACGTCGAGCGCAGTGCGGACGAGCTGAGAAGAGAGGTGCCCGGCACCTCGAGTCCCTCCTCGCCGGCGAAGGCGGCGATCAGCAGGGCATCTGCCTGCTTCGGGGCCTTCTTGGCCAGCTCAACAGTGGGGAAAGAGCCGCGTGCGGGCAGTTCGAACGTGGAAGAAGCCACGATGTCCTCCTTGAGAAAAGTGACAATGGGATACTCCTCACACACTACCCGTGTCTATGGTGTGGAACGTAGTGGGATTACAGTGGGATTACAGTGGGAGTGGGGTGGGGTGGCAGCGGGGCTAGTGGGCTAGCCGAGTGGACTTAAGGAGTGGTGATCTAGCTAAGGCATTTCTGCATCTCTATAGGGGGCTAAGGAGTACGCTGTAATCCATGTTGAATTACACCGTGACGCGAACTGAAAACCCCACCTCCCCGAAGCGCCTGCAGGAGATTCTGGCGAACCCGGGCTTTGGTAAGTACTTCACCGACCACATGGTGACGATTGACTGGACTGAGGACAAGGGATGGCACGACGCGCAGGTACGCCCCTACGCGCCGTTTAGCATGGATCCGGCGTCCACCGTCTTCCACTATGGCCAGGCCATCTTCGAGGGCATCAAGGCCTACCGCCAGCCCGACGGCAGCATCGCCACCTTCCGCCCGGAGCAGAACGCGCAGCGTCTGCAGGCTTCCGCTGAGCGCATGGCTATGCCGCAGCTGCCAGAAGAGGAGTTCATCGAGTCCCTGCGCCAGCTTGTCGACGTCGACCAGGCCTGGGTCCCCGAAGCCGGCGGCGAGGCAGCCCTGTATTTCCGCCCTTTCATGATTGCTACCGATGTGTCCCTGGGCGTGCACCCGGCGCACTCCTACCGCTATGTCGTCATCGCCTCCCCGGCAGGCGCGTACTTCACCGGCGGCATCAAGCCGGTGTCCGTCTGGCTATCCACTGACTTTGTTCGCGCTGCTCCTGGTGGAACGGGTGCGGCCAAGTTCGCCGGCAACTATGCGGCCTCCCTGCTGGCGCAGGCGCAGGCAGCGGAAAAGGGCTGCGACCAGGTGGTGTGGTTGGATGCCATCGACCGCGCCTACATCGAGGAGATGGGCGGTATGAACCTGGCCTTTGTCTACGGCGAGGAGGGCAACCAAACCCTGGTGACCCCGGCGCTGTCGGGTTCGCTGCTGCCGGGCATTACCCGCGCCTCGCTTCTGCAAGTTGCTGAGGATATGGGGCTGAAGGTCGAAGAGCGTCGCATCACCTACAAGGAGTGGGAGCAGGACGTTGCTTCCGGTGCCATGGTGGAGGCCTTTGCCTGCGGCACCGCAGCCGTTATTACCCCGGTGGGCCACGTCATGGGCGACGAGACCGACTTCCACATCAACAACGATGAGGCCGGTGCTACGACGATGGCCCTGCGCGAGCGCCTCACCGGCATCCAGCGCGGGTCCGTGGAGGATACTCACGGCTGGCTGCACACGCTGGTGGAGGCTTAGAGCGCAATTCGCTTAGGCAAGCTCGGCGGCCAGCTGCACCAGCGGCAAGGCCGCGAGCGCGCCGAGGGGGAAGCCTTCGCTCAGGTTTAAATCAAGCAGTGGGGTTAGTCCCAGCTCCTTGAGGGCGAGGGCATACGCCGGTTCGGGGGTGGTCGTCCCTGCGCGCAGCCAGCCCTTCACGCCGGGCGCGGTGCGCTCGGCCAGGACAGCGGCGGTGGCGGCTAGGGGGCCGTCGATAAGCACCGGCGTTCGCCGCGCCGTGGCCTGCGCGATGAAACCCGCCAGCGCTGCGAGATTCGGGGAGCCGATGGTCTGCACGACCTCCCAGCCCTCCAGGTTGCGGGCGCGGAACATCGAGTCACGCACAACGCTCACGCGGGCCTTCCACATCGCATCCGTGATACCGCTGGCCAGAGTATTCGTCCCCACAATCGCCACCGGTTCGGTATGGGTAATCCGGCCCATGACGCTGGCGGCGACTGTGCTTGCGCCGATACCAAAATCAGACGTGATGAGCAGATCAGTGCCCGAATCGATCTCTCGGTCAGCGGTAGCCATGCCGAGTTCGATGTGTGACTCGCACTCTGCCGGGGACATAGCGGCAGAGGGGGCACCAGGCTCAGTGCTGGTGGACTCTGCGCTGCATTCGACGAAGTCGATGCCCGCTCCTGCCCGCTGCGCAGCGCTGAAGAGATTATCGCGCCACCGATCTGCATCGCTGGGGGAGTGCAATGTGGCTTCTGCACCGTCGACGGTGCGTTGAACGTTGGCATCAGCGCCCTCAAAGACGATGGCTCGGGGGCGCTGAAGGGGCTTCGCCTGCGGGGAATCCTGCGCTGCCGCCAACCACGCGGCAATTTCGGCTACGCGGTTTGGTTGAGCTGCGGTTGAAGGGCGCAGCTGGGGAACCGCGGTGAATTCAGGCATGTGTCCTCCGGTTTAGACGGTGGCTCCGCGCTCCACCTGCGGGCGCGGGGTGCGCCACTTACGCGGCTGGGAGGCGCGGGAGTACGCGTAGAAGCCTAGGCCAAAACCGGCCTCGGTGGTGCCGGGGAACTTGAGACGCACGGCGTTGTTGCACTTGCGCGCGAGCAAGAAACCTTCGACGGCAAAGACAACGATGACCGCCATCGCGCCGATAGAGATGATCTGCGACAGGCGCGGGTCCCGAGTGCTGACGAACATGAGCACCAGCAGGACGATGGCAAAGGGCATGACCCACTCGTTAATGAAGCGGCGGGAGTCTACCCAATCGCGTACGTAGCGGCGGACCTCGCCCTTATCGCGGGCGAGCAAGTAGCGCTCGTCGCCAGCGGCCATGCGCTCCTGTGCCACCTTGTTACGTTCGCGGGACTCAGCGCGCTCCTTACGCTTATATTCCTTCCATTCCGCCTTGGACATGGAAGCCTTAAGCTCCTTGCGATGCTGGTAGCGCTGCGCGTCCGACATCCCCCGGGGATCACGCTTGACGCCGCGGGCGATTTCCTGCGCATCACGCTTGGGCGTGGGGCGGCCCTTCGGCGGCGTGTAGCCCTTGCGGTGCGGTTTCTCGGCGGCGGGTTGTTCTTCCGGCGCCGGGGTGTGCTCGGCGGGGGAAGAAGTCTTGTCATCTTTTTGCCACGGAAGTTTCACGCTGTTTAGCGTACAAGGTCGCGCGGACATAACGGGAATAGGCCCGCGGGAGAGAGCGTTGTGGTGAGGGAACAGGGCACCAGTGAACCACTAGTGAACTGTGAGGCATCCTTTCTTCCTCACCTGTGAGGGGGTAGGGTGGGCTCCAGAAAAATTCCGCATATATAAGAGGAGAAATCATGACCGCTCCCGCGTCTGCAACCGGAGTTATCCTGACCGAGGCCGCTGCTGCCAAGGCAAAGTCCCTGCTTGAGCAGGAAGGCCGCGACGATCTGTCACTGCGCATTGCTGTCCAGCCAGGTGGCTGCGCGGGTCTGCGCTACCAGCTCTACTTCGATGACCGCACCTTGGATGGTGACAAGGTGGACACCATTGGCGGCGTTAACCTCGTCGTAGACAAGATGTCTATCCCGTACCTCACCGGCGCCAAGATTGACTTCTCTGACACCATTGAGGCCCAGGGCTTTACCATCGATAACCCCAACGCTGGCGGCTCCTGCGCTTGCGGTGATTCCTTCAATTAAATTCAAGTAAAGTCACGTTGACAAAACGATGAAGCCCTCGTCCGCAGTGTGCGGCGAGGGCTTCGTCAGTTTTGTTGTTTTAACTAGAGCTTCACGGGGTAGTCGCGCTGCTCTATCTTCGGGTCGATGCGGTCTTCCACGAAGATGCCATGCCAAATCATGAAGGACAGCACCGTCCACAAGCGGCGTGAGTGATCGGATACACCGTCGCGGTGCTCCTTGAGCATCTCCAGAACTTCCTTCTTGTTGAAGATGTCCTCGGTCTGGGATTCGGTAATCTGATCCTGGGCCCAGCCGTAGAGCTCATCGCCGGCCAGCCAGTGGCGCATCGGAACCGGGAAGCCCAGCTTCTTGCGGTGCAGCACGTGCGGGGGAACGATCTGCTCCATGGCCTTGCGCAGAGCGTACTTGGTCGTGCCGTGCGAAATCTTGAGCTCGTGGGGGATAGTTTCCGCGACCTTAAACACTTCCTTGTCGAGGAAGGGAACGCGCAGCTCTAGGGAGTTGGCCATGTTCATCTTGTCGGCCTTGACCAAGATGTCGCCGCGCATCCACGTAAACAGGTCGAGGTGCTGCATGCGGGCTACCGGGTCGAAGTCCTGTGATTGCGCATAGATCGGTGCGGTGACCTCGCGGTGATCCCACGACGGCTTGGCCCAGGGGAGCACCCGCTGGAGCTGCTCGAAGTTAAAGGAACGTGCATTGCCGTAATAGCGCTCCTCCATGGTCATCGAACCACGGTTGAGCAGGGACTTGCCCTTCATTCCTTCGGGGAGTACCTGTGAGAGCTTGCCCAAGCCGCGGCGCAGCGGGGAGGGGATCTTCTCGAACGGAGCTAGCGAGAGTGGCTCCTTATAGATGGTGTAGCCGCCGAAGAGTTCATCCGCACCTTCGCCGGAGAGCACCACCTTGACGTGCTTACGGGCTTCCTGGGCCACGAAGTACAAGGGGACAAGAGAAGGATCTGCTACGGGGTTGTCCAGGTACCACATGATCTTCGGGACAGCCTCGGCGTATTCCTCGGGGGAGACGATCTTGACGATGTGCTCTACACCAATGGCTGCAGCCGACTCGGCGGCGACGTCGACCTCGGAGTAGCCTTCGCGCTCGAATCCGGTGGTGAAGGTGAGGAGGTCCGGGTTGTGGCGCTTGGCCAAGGCTGCGATGGCGGTAGAGTCAATGCCGCCGGAGAGGAAGGAACCGACGGTCACATCGGCACGCATGTGCTTCTCGACGCTATCCTCCAACGCCCGGGCAATCCTATCGAAGAGCTTCTGCTCCTCGCCCTGCTTGACGGGTTGGATAGGGAAGCGTGGCTTGAAATAACGCTCGGAGACTACTTCTTCGCCGGGGCGAAGAGTGACGGTACAGCCAGATTCCACGCGGCGAATATTGGCGTGGAGGGACTCCGGCTCAGGCACGTACTGCAGGTCTACGTAGTGCTCGATGGCGCGCCTATCAAGGCTGAGGTCTAGACCCAGCGAATCGGCCATCGAAAGGATGCACTTCATCTCCGAGGCGAAGACTGTGCCCTCCTTGGTGGTGGCGTAGTAGAGCGGCTTGATGCCGAACTGGTCGCGGGCAGCAAACATCGTGCGCGTTTCGGTATCCCAGATAACGAAGCCAAACATGCCACGCAGGTGCTCTACGACGTCCTTACCCCAGTGGTGATAGCCCACGACGATGGGCTCGCCGTCGCCCTCGGTGTTGAAGGTATAGCCGGCGGCACTGAGCTCTTCGCGAAGTTCTACGTAGTTATAGATTTCGCCGTTGAAGGTAAGGGCATAGCGCTCGGGGTTGTCCTCGGGGCCCCAGCGGAGCGGCTGATTGGAGTGCTCGAGGTCGATGATGGATAGGCGGTTAAAGCCAAAAGCCGCATCATCGTCGTGCCAGGTTCCGGCAGCGTCCGGGCCGCGGTGGCGCATGCACTGAAGAGACTGTTCAAGAGCTTCCAGGTGCTGGGCGGCGTTGCGATCGGCGCTCAGTAGCGCGCAGAGTCCGCACATAAGCTTGCTTCTCCTTATAGATCAAGGTTCATCTCCGGAACACTTTACGGCCGCGGCCAAACGATCTGCGAACCCCGCGCCGCGTTCCCCGTTAGGGTGCGAACTTTCGGATGATGCAGGGGTGTGCGGCTTGTGAATTGGGTCATAGCCGGGAGGGGGAGGCTGGGGGAGCTGGCGTGATCTTGTGCAGGTGGGCCGGTAACATTCCGTACGTTCACTACTTATAGGGCAGGTCCAACGCCCAAACAGTCCAGCGAAAAGGCCTGAAAATCAGGCAGGATGCTCTATTCTGATTGGGTAGGAATGCTCTGTGAGTATTCGAGAAGTTTGTGTGCACAGAAAGGCAGAACACACGTGGGACAGCGTAAGCAGCGCAACCTCGGCCGTAAGGCAGGCCTAGCGGGCGTCATCGCTTTGGGCGGTCTAGCCCTTGCGGGTTGTGACGTCGCAGCGCCGACGGCAGTTGAGAACCTCCTAGGCATGGGTTGGCCGAAGGGTGTTACCCCTGAAGCGACCTCGATGTACAACTTCTGGATCTGGGTCTGGGTTGCTGCATGGATCATCGGTTTCATCATGTGGGGCCTGTTCCTCACCGCTATCTTCCGCTGGAATGCGAAGAAGGCTGAGAAGGCCGGCAAGGGCGAGTTCCCGAAGCAGCTGCAGTACAACGTGCCGCTGGAGATGGCTCTGACCATTATCCCGATTCTGATCATCATGGGCCTGTTCTTCTTCACTGTTCAGGCTCAGCAGAAGGTTACGGCGCTGGACAAGAACCCTGAGGTGACCGTGGACGTTACCGCCTTCCAGTGGAACTGGAAGTTCGGTTACGCCGAGAACAAGGTTGATGGCGAGAACTACGATGGCGCCGATGCTGAGCGTCAGAAGCTTGCCGAGGAATCCTCCCTCGACCCGGAAGGCACCCCGAACCCGAACCCGATTCACGGTAAGTCCACCGGTGACATCTCCTACCTCAACTTCAACAAGATTGAGACTGTTGGTACCACCGAAGAGGTTCCGGTTCTGGTTCTCCCGGTTGACACCCCGATCGAGTTCCGTCTCGCCTCCGGCGATGTTTCCCACTCCTTCTGGGTTCCGGAGTTCCTGTTTAAGCGCGATGCTTACTCCCACCCGGAGAACAACTCCCAGGAGCGTCGCTTCCAGGTAGAGAAGATTGAGGAAAAGGGCGCCTTCGTTGGTCGCTGTGCTGAGATGTGCGGTACCTACCACGCCATGATGAACTTTGAGATTCGCGTCGTTGACCGCGCAGACTTCAACGAGTACCTCAAGTTCCGTGAGGAGAACCCGCAGGCAACCAACGCCGAGGCTCTCGAGCACATCGGTGAAGAGCCCTACGCAGTTACCACCGCTCCGTTCAACTCTCTGCGCGACACCCGCGATGCCGACAACTTTGTCGACACCGCTGAAGCGGCATAAGAAAAGGAACTGATAGAAAATGCGTGCAACATCTAAGGTCTTTTATTCCATCGCGACCTACCTCTTCGTGTCGCTCATCGTCTACGTCATTGGCGTTAACTACGTCAAGGATGATGGCTACATGTACGGCACCGAGTGGGTCGGCATCGTGGGCTTGGTCCTCGCTATGCTGCTCTGCCTCATGCTGGGCGGCTACCTGCACTTCACCGATAACCGCTCCGACATCGCGCCGGAGGATTGGGAAGAGGCGGAGACTGAAGACGCAGCCGGTATCCTTGGCTTCTTCTCTCCGAGCTCCATCTGGCCGCTGTGCATGACCGGCTCCATCGCAGTGCTGGGTCTTGGCATCATCTTCCTCTACTTCTGGATGATTATCCTGGGCGCAGTCCTGCTCGTCACCTCCGTGACTGGCCTGTCCCTGCAGTATGGCCTTCCGAAGGAAAAGCACTAAGGCTTAACCTTTTCTGCCGCGCTTTCTAGCGTCACGACTTCTCACGCCTCCGCCACACCTCGTGGCGGAGGCTTTGTCGTTGAGAAGACTGCGTCGTAGTGCGTTGCGGAAAGTTCCCAAAAGGGAGAAAAAATTTTGATTTGGGTGGAGTGCTGGGGGAGCGGGTGGCTTGCCGAAAGTGTGTAACTCTAGGTCTGTGCTTAGAATTCCAGCACGTTAACGGCCATTTTTACGGGGGTCATCCGAAAGTTGCAGTCCTGCACTTTCGCCCGCGGGGGCGGGTGTGATTTATCTCATTGGCGTTGGTCCGACCAGTTTCGGATTGCGGGCAAAACGTACCTCTTCTTGACCTGTTGCTGGCTTCACAACTGGCGTTGCCAAGTCTCACTACCTGCAGGGATGAGGCGTCGTAAAGCGCGCTAAAAAGTTCCCGACTACTTCCTGGGAGCTCTATGGTTCCTGCCTGGGGTGAAAACTGTGAAGGTCTAGGTCGTGGCCTCAAAAAAATCGGGGGGAAATGAGATGACTTATGCGGTCAGACCAGCCATACTGTTATGCGTGACGAGCGTAGTTTCTAACCAAGGTATGGCAGCACCACGTGTTGCCGCGCTGAACCGACCCAACATGGTCAGCGTCGGCACCATCGTGTTCCTGTCTCAGGAATTGATGTTCTTTGCTGGACTGTTCGCGATGTGGTTCACCTCGCGTGCGAACGGCCAGGAGGGTGACTGGGCAGAGCACACGGCGCACATCAACGTGCCCATGGGCTTCCTCATTACGAGTGTCCTGGTTCTTTCCTCCGTGACCTCTCAGTTCGGCGTGTTTGCAGCAGAAAGGGGTGACGTTTACAAGCTCCGACTCTGGTACTCGGTAACCATCGCGTTGGGTGTTGTCTTCTTGGGCATCATGGCGTTCGAGTGGACAGAGTTGATCATGGCAGGTCTCACTGTTCAGTCCAGTGTCTTTGGTTCGGTCTTCTATATCCTGACCGGGTTCCACGCGGCACACGTGACTGCGGGTCTGATCGCCTTCGGAATTATCTTGGCGCGAATTGCCCGCTCCAAGTTCACGCCTGCACAGGCCACCGCGGCAATGGCAGTGTCTTACTACTGGCACTTCGTTGACGTTGTGTGGATCGGCGTGTTCGTAGTCATCTACCTAGTTCAGTAGGCCGTAGTCGCCGGAGAATAGCCGGCCTACAGTCATTCATCTCCATGTACGAGTTATCTAAAGGAAAATGATGGATAACATCCAGCAGCCCGCCGCAGTGGAAGACACCACTGCCGCGGCTAAGAAGACCCGCCGTCGCCGCAAGGCGAAGCGCACGCTTGCTGGCGTCTTTGCACTGAGTATCGGGCTTACCGGCGCAGGAGTCTTGGCTTCCGCCCTGACCCCTGATGCGCAGGTGGCCACCGCCGCAAAGGATGACCAGGCACTCGTTCAAGAGGGCAAGGATATCTACGAAGTCGCGTGTATCACCTGCCACGGTGCGAACCTGCAGGGTATCCAGGACCGTGGTCCTTCCCTCGTTGGTATCGGTGCCGGCTCTGTGTACTTCCAGGTGCACTCCGGTCGTATGCCGATGATGTCGAACGACGCACAGGCTGAGCGCAAGACCCCGCGTTACACCGAGCAACAGACCCTTGCGCTGGCTGCCTATGTTGCTGCCAACGGTGGTGGCGCAGACATCGTCTACGACGAGGATGGCTCCGTTGCGCAGGAGTCCCTGCGTGGCGCTAACTACAACGGCCAGATCCAGGCAGAGGACGTCGCCAAGGGCTCGGAGCTCTTCCGCATGAACTGCGCGTCCTGCCACAACTTCACCGGTAGGGGCGGCGCTTTGTCCTCCGGTAAGTTCGCGCCGCCGCTCGACCCGGCTAACGAGCAGGAGATCTACCAGGCAATGCTGACCGGCCCGCAGAACATGCCGAAGTTCTCCGACCGTCAGCTGACTGCAGATGAGAAGAAGGACATCATCGCCTACCTCAAGTCTGCGAAGGAAACCCCGTCTCCGGCTGGTTGGTCGCTCGGCGGCCTCGGTCCGGTGGCTGAGGGCCTGGCAATGTGGATCATCGGCATCAGCCTTCTGTGCGTTGCCGCTATGTGGATTGGATCTCGCTCATGAGCAACGTAAAGAAGAATTACTCTCGCAAAGAGCTCGATGCTATGAGCAACGACGAGCTCGCAGCCCTCGGTACCGAGCTGGACGATGTTACCGTTGCGTTCCGTAAGGAGCGCTTCCCGGTAGAGGGCGATCCCGCCGAGAAGCGTGCCGCTGCAAACGTCACCTTCTGGCTCATCATTTCCGTCCTGATGGGCATTGCCTTCCTGGCCGTCTACCTCTTCTGGCCGTGGGAGTACAAGATGCTCGGCGAGGACGGCATGTGGTGGCACACCCTCTACACGCCGTTGCTCGGCTTGACCTCGGGTCTGTGCATCCTGGGCTTGGGCTTTGCCATCGTTCAGTACGTCAAGAAGATCCTCCCCGAGGAGATCTCGGTTCAGCGCCGCCACGACGGTCCTTCCGATGAAGTCGACCGCCGCACGCTGACCGCGCTGCTGAATGACTCCTGGAACACCTCGACCTTGGGTCGTCGTAAGACCATCATGGGGCTGCTCGGTGGTGCTGGCGTTCTCTTCGGCCTTACCGTCATCGCTCCGCTGGGTGGTGCCATCAACAACCCGTGGAAGAAGCGCCACGAGTTGAACTACATGGGTGACGGCACCCTGTGGACCTCCGGTTGGACCCTGCATGAGAAGGGCGTCAAGCTCTACCTCGCTCGCGATACCGGTACTATCGCCGAAATGCACGAAGGCGAGTCCGGCTCGCACTACACCACCCGTGGCGTCACCCGCCTGGTGCGCGTGCGTCCGGAAGATCTGGCTGCAGGCGGTATGGAGACTGTCTTCCCGCTGGCTGCTGAGGATGTCAACGACGGTGCAGAGTACTCCGAGGACAAGGACGTCTACGAGAACCACATGCACTCCATCCACGGTAACCGCAACGCTGTGATGCTCATCCGCCTGCGCAACGATGATGCCAAGGAGGCTATCGAGCGCAAGGGTCAGGAAGACTTCCACTACGGCGATTACTACGCCTACTCCAAGATCTGTACCCACATTGGTTGCCCGACCTCGCTGTACGAGGCACAGACCAACCGCATTCTCTGCCCGTGCCACCAGTCGCAGTTCGACGCGTTGCACTACGGTAAGCCGGTCTTCGGCCCGGCAGCCCGTGCACTGCCGCAGCTGCCGATTGATGTGGACGATGAGGGCTACCTCATTGCTAAGGGCAACTTCATCGAGCCCGTCGGACCTGCATTCTGGGAGCGTAAGTCATAATGAGTAACAAACTTGCACAGATGGGTAACAACATGGACGAGCGGTATTCCGCTGCCGGCGTCCTGCGTACCCAGCTCAACAAAGTCTTTCCCACTCACTGGTCCTTCATGCTCGGTGAGATGGCACTGTACAGCTTCATCATCCTGTTGCTGACCGGTATCTACCTCGCGCTTTTCTTCGATCCTTCAATTACGAAGGTCATCTACGACGGTGGGTACACCCCGCTGAACGGCGTGGAGATGTCTCGCGCCTACGCAACGGCACTCGATATCTCCTTTGAGGTCCGCGGCGGTCTGTTTGTGCGCCAGATGCACCACTGGGCTGCACTCATGTTCATGATGTCCATGATTGCCCACATGCTGCGCATCTTCTTCACCGGCGCATTCCGTCGCCCGCGTGAGGCCAACTGGATTATCGGTTGCGCGCTTATCCTGCTGGGCATGGTCGAGGGCTTCCTTGGCTACTCCCTTCCGGATGACCTGCTCTCCGGTGTTGGTCTGCGAATCATGTCAGCCATCATCCTGGGTCTGCCGATCATCGGTACCTGGCTGCACTGGGCCATCTTCGGTGGCGACTTCCCGTCCGACCTCATGCTGGACCGTTTCTACATCCTGCACGTGCTGGTTATCCCGGGCATCATCCTGGGCCTTATCGCAGCACACCTCATCATGGTGTGGTTCCAGAAGCACACCCAGTTCCCTGGACCGGGTCGCGCTGAGAACAACGTCGTGGGTGTCCGTATTATGCCGGTCTTCGCCACCAAGGCAATCGGCATGGGCATGATGGTTGCCGGTGTCCTGGCGCTCATCTCCGGTCTGATGACGATTAACGCCATCTGGAACCTTGGCCCGTACAACCCGTCCCAGGTCTCCGCTGGTTCCCAGCCGGATATCTACATGCTGTGGACTGACGGTGTTGCTCGTGTCATGCCGGCATGGGAGCTCTACATCGGCAACTACACCATTCCGTCTGCGTTCTGGGTTGCACTGCTCTGTGGCCTCATGGTCGTTCTGCTCTTCGCCTACCCCTTCATTGAGAAGAAGCTGACGGGCGACGACGCTCACCACAACCTCCTGCAGCGCCCGCGTGACGTTCCGGTTCGCTCCGCTATCGGTGCAGCTGCCATCGTCTTCTTCCTGCTGGTAACGCTGTCTGGTGGTAATGACCACGTGGCACACTTCTTCCAGATCTCGCTGAATGCGATGACCTGGGTTGGCCGTATCGGTCTGATTGTCCTGCCGCCGATTGCATACTTCATGACCTACCGCATCTGCGTTGGTCTGCAGCGCTCCGACCGTGAGGTGCTGGAGCACGGTATCGAGACCGGTGTCATTAAGCAGCTGCCGAACGGTGCCTTCATCGAGGTTCACCAGCCGCTTGGTCCGGTGGACGAGCACGGCCACCCGGTTCCGCTCGAGTACGCCGGCGCTCCGGTTCCGAAGCAGCTCAACCAGCTTGGTCTGGCCGACTCCGAGACACAGGGCATCTTCTCTTCCGATGACTCCGCTATCGTCTCCCGAGTCAATGAAATTCGCCACGAGAACCACGCTGAGGAGGCGGAGATGTTCCGTCAGCTCAACGAGGCTAACCGCCGCGAAGACGAGGAGAATGGCCGCATCTAGCGCCATCACTCGCTGAAACACGCTCACAGAGCCCGTTCCTTTCTCCATCAGACAGGAGATTGGGAACGGGCTTTTGCGTTTTCATTTCCTTTTGTCGCGGGGCTTCGAACTGGGCCCTTGGAGCCGGCCTGGTTCATTTGTTCATTTCGGAAGCTGAGCTAAATTAGGAGGGCGTACTTGCACAAGGCATCTGACAAAAGGCATCTTTGGGTCTGAAGACGCCATCTGAAATGAGTAAATGGCGTTTTTAGCCGTCAAAACGCCTTATGACTGATGCCTTTTGCCAGACGCCTTTTGTCAGATGCCTCAGGCGTGTCAATAGAGGCTCCCAGACGTTGGGCGTTGGAGGAGCTCAAAGAAGGTAATCCGTTTCGCGAAGATATGTGCAGTGCACTACGGAAAGGTCGTCGTGAACCGACCTGGGTTGGGAGGGTCAGTAAACCTTGATGTCACTCTTGGCAGTATTGCCTAGTGTTGTTCGGCGGTGGGGCGGGATTTCTTCGCACTTAATTGGCCTACGTCAGGTTGGAGCTGTCTTGGTTGAAGAAGCATTAGACCCCGCCGCGAGCACGCTAGGTGAGCGCGAAGGGCGTCCCAGAGGAGTTCGTTGGATACAGCGTTCTTTCATGCCTAGGCCTCTAGAGCGTGTGCTTTACACTGGTTGTAAGGCCGTCTACGTACCCGCTGTCAGAGGAGCGGTCTGCAGGCGCCAAGCTGGGTGGGAGACCGGGCTCGTAAGTTTTGCGTTGCTTGCCTTTCAAGGTGTTAACCCACAGTTAACCTCCTCGTAGTTTGTCTGATTTCCGGGAATCGAGGAGCGATACGGCGATGCGGAGGTCTCTCATTTGCTCGGGAGAGTGACGCGGTCGACATAAAAACCGCAGGAGAGAACCACTTTGTTGCATGGTTTCAGGAGAGGGTAGTGGGTCAAATGGGGTCGATGTGACGCCGAGTTACACGAGTGTGATGAAGGTTACATCGTATACTTTTGGACGCTCTTTGGGGCTTTAGGTCGGTGTTAAGGTCTAGCGGTGTGAAGTGAAAACCCCTCTGGGTTATTGCAGGTGAGGGCAAGTATCTGCCTGTCGTGCTTGTGTAATGAACTGGGGTCGTTGGGCGCCGTGTCGTTTAGGTTTCCATTTGATAACGGGACGGTAACGAAGCCGGTTTTACGTTTCTGACTCGACATCGCTCGTGATGATTTCGTAACCTATTCGAGACATTGAGTTACCGCCACGGTGTACACATCACCGGTGCTCAATACGAACTGAAGATTTAAGCGCCGCGTCTGGCCCCTCCTAAACATCCGGGGGCCGAGCGGAGATGGCCCTACAGGAACGGGTCATCGTCGAACGCTAGGCCCGCCCTTGGGTCAGAGCTTTTGTTCGCGTCATGTGGAGAGTAGTCATATGGATTGCCTTCTCCTAGTGAGCGAAAGTAGGCGCGCAGGAAGATTTGGAGTTTAAATTCGTGGCTAAGCACCGTCGTCAGGGCAACCTGAACACCCGTCGCATCGCATCCACTGCTGCTGTTGCTGCTACCGCAGCTGTTACCGTCCCTGCCGCTGCTAATGCGGCTGAGGTTGTCGTCCCGGAGACCGATATCCGCTTCGAGGTTGCTGGTCTGGAGAACGTCCCGAATATCAAGCAGCTGCCGAACATTGACCGTTACATCCCGGCCTTCAAGGCTGATCAGGGCGCGGGTTACGCCGCTGCTGTGGAGGCTCCGGTAGCTGAGGCTCCGGCGCCGGCACCGGTTCAGTCCGTGGGCGAGAAGGTTCTCGAGGCTGCTCGCTCCGCCGTCGGTTCCCCGTACGTCTATGGTGCCAACGGCCCGAGCGCTTTTGACTGCTCGGGTCTGACCTCGTGGGCTTATCGCCAGGCTGGCGTGTCCATTCCGCGCACCTCCCAGGCGCAGGCTTCTGCGGGTACCCCGGTGTCCCTCGATGCCCTGCAGCCGGGCGACATCATCGTCTACTACTCCGGTGCATCCCACGTTGGTATCTACACCGGCCACGGCACCATCATTGACGCGCTGAACTCCGGCACCCCGGTCGGCGAGCGCTCCCTGAACTACATGCCGATTCACTCCGCTGTTCGCTTCTAAGCGAACCTGGCGATTTGGCTAACCCCTTCCGCTGCTCTTGCCATGTTGATGGCGAGGGTGGGGAAGGGGTTCGGCTATTCTAGAAGCCGTTATGCTTTTCCTTGACTGAGGGTATAATTCAGTCATCTATTAACCTTCTCTTAGTTTCGGGGGTATTCATGTCGCGTCGTGGCATTGCGTGTGCCGTCGCTGCAATCGTTGTGGGTGCGGCTCCGGTGGTCGTCCTGTCGCAATCTGCAGTGGCTCAAGAGTTCCTCCAGGAGCAACCGCAAGAAGCGGCAGGGGAGCAGGCACCCGAGGATCTGAGCGATCTCATTGAGCGCATGGCGGACGTCGCCCAGCGGGTTTCTGCCAAGGGTGAGGAAGTCAAGGGGCTTGAGGATGAGCTCGCAGAATCGGAGAAGGAGATCGGCGAGCTGGAACGCAAGGCTGAGGAGGCGCAGCGCAATTCCGAAGACGCCTCCGTGGTTGTCGCTGAGCAACAGCAGCGGATCGATTCCCTGGCGCAATCGCGCTACCGCCGAAGCGCGGCAACGCCAGTGTCGGCAGCCCTTGATGCCAACGACGTAGCCAGTGCGGTCGAGCGCATGGGGTACCTGGGGGCTTTGACGAGGGCTGCCAAGCGTGAAGAGGAAGCCATGGTGGCTGCCGCCGCCGCGGCCGACGAGGCGCATCAGCAGGCAGTCGATGCTACTGAGGAAGCGCGCCTCAAGCGCGACGAGCTGCAGGCACAGCGCGATGCGGTTCTCAAGGAGCAGGCTGACCTGGAAGAGCAGCAGAAGGAGCTCGAAACCAAGGTTGATGGCTTGAGCCCTGAGGCGCGCCAGGCATGGGTTGAGCACTTTGGCGGCTCTGCCGACCTTGACTTAGCTGCGTTGGCCGATGGTTCGGGATCCGCCGCTGTCCAAGCAGCACTCACCCGCATTGGTGCCCCGTATGGCTGGGGAGCAACGGGCCCTGATGTGTTCGATTGTTCCGGCCTGATGGTGTGGAGCTATCAGCAGATGGGGAAGAGTATCCCGCGCACCTCGCAGGCGCAGATTGCCGGCGGCACCCCAGTACCGATCGATGAACTACAGCCCGGAGACATTGTGGGCTATTACGCCGGCATTACCCACGTGGGAATGTATATCGGCGACGGTCAGGTGGTTCACGCCTCCACCTATGGCGTTCCCGTGGCAGTGGTGCCGCTTCATTCCATGCCCGTTCAAGGCGCCGTCCGCTACTAGGCCATGGCGCGCACACTCCTAGTAACGAATGATTTCCCGCCCACCATCGGCGGGATTCAGTCTTATCTTCGAGATTTTCTGGCAACCCTCAACCCGGAGGACGTCGTCGTCTTCGCCTCGACCCAAGATGGTGACGCCGCTGCCGAGTATGACGCGACGCTGCCGTATACCGTGGTTCGCTGGCCACGCACCATCATGCTTCCGACACCAGCCACCGCGCGCCGGATGCAGAGTCTGATTCGTGAATACGATATCGAGACCGTGTGGTTTGGGGCGGCAGCCCCGCTTGCCCTTATGGCGCCGGAGGCCCGGGCGGCGGGCGCTCGCCGGATCGTTGCCACGACGCACGGTCACGAGGTGGGCTGGTCCATGCTTCCCATAGCCCGGCAGGCCCTGCGTCGCATTGGTCAGCATGCCGATGTCATCACGTATATCTCGGACTACACGCGTACCAGGTTGGAACCCGCGTTTGGTACCCATGCGCGCTGGGTGCACTTGCCTTCTGCGGTTAATCTGGAAGACTTCACTCCGGCCACGGAGGGAGAAAAGCAGAGCGCGCGGGAGCGCTTTGGACTCGGCCCAGGGCCCGTCATCGTGTGCATCTCCCGCTTGGTTCCCCGCAAAGGCCAGGACCAGCTCTTGCGGGCGATGCCGGCGGTACGGGCACGCTTCCCGGACGCCCAGGTACTCATCATCGGTCGCGGACGCTATGAGCAGACACTGCGCGAGCTAGCGCGTCTGTACTGCCCCGACGCGGTGTTGCAGGAGGCGCGGGACACCGAAGAATTGCAGTTGGCGCTTCATGCTGCCGATGTGTTTGCCATGCCGGCGCGCACGCGGGGTGGGGGACTCGACGTCGAGGGCCTCGGCATCGTTTACCTAGAAGCACAAGCGGCGGGGTTGCCGGTCATTGCGGGTGACTCCGGTGGTGCACCGGAAACAGTAACGTCCGAGACCGGCATCGTCGTGCGCGGCTCCTCAGTTCTGGAACTTGAGCAGGCCTTGTGCACGTTGCTTGGCGACGTCCCCGGGGCCCGCCGCATGGGGGCGGCAGGGCGCCGTCACGTGGAGGAGCACTGGACGTGGGAAATCATGGGCGCACGATTGCGTGAGGTTCTGGAATGTGATCGTGGGCAGGCCGGGGTATATCCTACTAGTCATGCTTGAACACACTTCCTCCGCTGACGGTGGCCACAGCGGCCTCACCATCGGGTTCGATATTGGTGGAACCAACTTGCGGGCCGCGGTGATTAATCCCGCCGGAGAGATTGTGGATTCGACAAGCGTCCCCACGGCCAGGGAAGCGCAGACACTCGAAGATGACATCGTGCGCTGCGTAGACAACTTGGCAGCATCCCATGACATCGAGGCCGTGGGCCTTGCCCTCGCGGGCTTTTTGGATCCCGAGTGTGAAGTTGTCCGCTTCGCCCCGCATTTGCCGTGGCGTAACGCCCCAGTACGCGAGATCCTCAGCAGGCGTTTGGACGTGCCGGTCCGCCTTGAGCATGACGCCAATTCAGCCGCGTGGGGCGAATGGCGCTTTGGCGCTGGGCGCGGTGCGAAAGAATGGGTTTTCTTTGCTGTGGGAACGGGCATTGGCGCCACGCTTTTTACTGAGGGAAAAATCTACCGTGGAGCTTTCGGCACCGCCCCGGAGTTCGGGCACCTTGTTGTGTCGCCAGGCGGGCGCCTCTGCCCCTGCGGCAAGCGCGGGTGCTTAGAGCGCTACGCTTCCGGAACCGCTTTGCCGGACACCTGCGCAGAGCTGCGCGGCGAGTATGACACCACCTTGTCGGAGAATCCCTCCGGCGAGGAGATCACCGCAGCAGCTAGGCAGGGCGATCCGCTGGGGATAGCTGTCATGGAGAACTTCGGTCAGTGGCTCGGGCAAGGGTTGTCCATGGTGGCAGATGTGCTCGACCCAGAGCTCATCGTGATTGGCGGCGGGGTGTCCAAGGATGCGGATTTGTACCTGGATCGGGCGCGGGATGCCATGGCTCGGCAGATCGTCGGAGCCGGTCACAGGCCTTTGGCCCGAGTGGCAACCGCGAAGTTGGGTTCGGCGGCAGGTATGATCGGAGTCGCTGATCTCGCCCGCCAGGAGCACCGAGGTTAACACCGCACATTTTTCTTTCACCGAGCAGCACTGCTTGCTCGGCACACACAGATAGGACTATAAGCGATGCGAAACAAGTGGTACTGGGCCTTTAAGCACATCTTTTTCGGCCCGGCCCTTCGAGTGTGGAACCGCCCATGGTCCGAAGGTATGGATCGCATCCCGGAGTCTGGTCCGGCAATCTTGGCATCCTCCCATCAAGCGGTGATGGACTCCTTCTACTTCCCGCTGTTGTGCCCGCGGCAGATCACCTTCTTGGCAAAGAGTGAGTACTTCACCACCCCCGGTTTCGTTGGCCGCCTGCAAAAGTGGTTCTTTAGCTCCGTGGGGCAGGTGCCGATTGATCGCGTCAACAAGGACGCCGGTGACGCGATGCTGGTGAGCGCACAAAAAATTTTGGGCCGCGGGGATCTCTTCGGTATTTACCCGGAGGGGACTCGTTCGCCCGATGGGCGCATCTACAAGGGGCGCACCGGTATGGCCCGCATCGCGCTAACCACCGGTGAGACAGTAATACCGATCGCCATGCTCAACACCCGTAAGGCTAATCCAATCGGTTCGTGGGTTCCGCGTCCGGTGCGCGTCGGCATGCGCGTTGGCGAACCCATCGACCCCCACGCATGGGCCGCTGAGCGCAACCTTGATCCGCAGGATCACGCCACCGTGCGTGCTTTCACGGACTACGTGATGAAGCAGTTGTCTGAGCTGTCCGGTGAGCCGTACGTCGACGTCTATGCCTCCGACGTGAAGGCGTCCCTGCAAGCTGGGCACGGCTACCCGGAAGGGGCCGAGCCCAGTTCGGAGGCGCGGTAGTCAGTGACTTCCTCCCCGTCTCAACGCTTAGCGTGGCCTGATGTAGCAAAAGGGATTTCCATCCTGGGCGTCGTGCTGTTGCACATCACGCTTACGGTTCCAGAATCGAAGGGCACGTGGTTGGCCGCTTTCAACGTGTGGCTCGACCCACTGCGCCTGCCCCTGTTCTTTTTGGTGAGCGGGTTCTTCGCGCAAAAGGTTTTTCGCTTTAGCTTCGCAGAACTCTTTACTCGCCGCCTGTGGTACTTCCTTGTTCCTTATGTGGTGTGGATGCTGGTTGAACAGCAGACCAAGCGCGTGGAGTACCACTGGGTATTCGGGGATCCCGTGTTCGATTTCAGCCAGATGACGGCCAGCCTGCTCGTGGGCCATTCCATGGCGTGGTTTCTGCATTCGCTGATTCTGTTCAATATCTTCCTCTGGTGCGTGCGCAAGCTGCCCGGGTGGGCGGCGCTAGCGCTGAGTTTTAGCCCTATTCTGTTCATCGCATGGCAGGCGCAGTTCACCTCGATCGCGAAGGCCATCATGTTCCTTCCCGTCTTCGTTGCCGCTGCTTATTTCCGGGATGCAATCTCCGCCTTCGCTTCCGCTATCGAGGCCCCCTTCAAAGGCGAGTGGGATTACCGGAGCTTTTGGGCGTATTCCGGCATGGTTGGGGCCTACGCCATCGGGTTCTTTATCCGCCGCGCGTGGGATAACTACGCTGGGGCCGTCGAGGTCACGTGGTTGTTGCCAGGCACGGAGGCGTTGGTGAGAGATGACGTCCATATTCTCGTGCGCATGGTAGAGCAGTTCTTCGAGGTTCCGGTGGGAATTGCGGTGGCGGTGGCCGTGTCCTATATACCGGTCTTATCCACCGGACTGCGGTTTATCGGTTCGCACACGCTGCCCATCTACCTCGGTCACCCGATTGGACTTACCGTCCTTTGTGGCTACCCCATGGCGCTCAACCCGCGCGAGGTAAGCTTGGCTGGTCAGTGGCCGTTGGAAAATACCTGGTTCTGGCTCAGCATGTGCTTTGTTTATTGCGCGATTGCGTCGTTGGTCCTGTGGGTCTTGGGCAAGGTGCCCGTTGTGGGCTGGACGCTGAAGCCGCCGCCGATCGGTGCGAGTAGGAGAACCACGGAACCGCCCTCGGCAGGCTTGAGCTTGAGCCAGAAACTCACTGCGACAAGGAGCACCACGACAAAGAAATAGTCGTTACCTAGAGCCTGCTGCCACCAGGACCACTCCAGTTCCAGCTGCTCGCCGTGGGGGACAAGCCAGTGGCCGCGGGCTAGCAGCACGAACCACGTGAGGCCTGCGAGGAACCAGTAGCGGCGCGCGGTGAGGTAGACCGCGGCTAGGCACAGCCACGTGAAATGGTGGGACCACGAGACCGGGGAGCACAGCAGCGCCGCCGTGGAGGCCAGTAACACGAGTTCTATCTCTGAGGATGTGTGCTCCATGACCCACCACAAGACTGCGACGATGAGAGCGCAGCCAATCAACCACAGGCCCGATGCTTCCTCGGGACTAACACGGCTGAGCAAGCCTCGGAGGGATTGGTTGCTGGAATAGGACAGCGTGCCGATTCGGGAGGAGTCCCGGAGGATGTCAGTCCAGTACGCCGCAGAGCTTGCAGGGGAGGCGAGGTAGCCCACCACACCGCAGGCGATGAAGGCACCTATCGCCGTGGCGAGGGCACGCCAGTCGCGGCGAACGAAAAAGACCGCGAGGAAGACCGCCGGGGTGAGCTTGATCGCCATAGCAACGCCGGTCAGCACACCTCGCCACGAGGAGCGTGGTCTGAGCAGCAGGCAGTCGACAACGACGGCCGCGGTCAGCAGGAGATTCACTTGGCCGAAGCTGAAATTCTCGGTAATCGGTTCGGTGAGTGCGCAGGCGAGCAGCGCCCACGTGGCCCACCAGTCGGGGCGGTCAACTTCGCAGCACCGCGAGATAACGGCGTAGAGACATACCCAGAGCGCACCGAGTGACGCCGCAGTAAGAAGGAGAGACAGCGGCCACAGCGGCATCCACGACACCAAGGCAAAGAGCGCTGCAGCAAAAGGCGGGTAAGTAAAAGGCAGCGACACGCCGTTGCCGAGAACGTAGCTTTGCGCGTAGAGATTCTCCCCGCGGAGCAGGGCCTGCCCTCCCTCTCGGTAGACATCGAGGTCAACATGGTAAAACGGCACAATTCCGCCGCTGTTCATCGACGCCGCAAGATGGATAGTCCACGGCACCGTTGCCAGCCCCACCAGAAGGAGTGGAAGGAGGAGCGAGGAGAGAGCTTTCTTCACGCAGCTGAGTATAGGCCCCCAGTGGCACGGCTCCTCTAGGCAGCAGACTAGGATACGGGGCGTGCGCTACTTCTACGACACCGAGTTTATCGAGGACGGATCGACCATCGAGCTGGTCTCCATCGGCATTGTCGGAGAAGACGGCAGCGAGTATTACGCGGTATCCACCGATTTCGATCCGGGCAAGGCCAATGCGTGGGTGCGCGACAATGTACTGGATAAACTCCCGAGCCCGGCGGATCCCGTCTGGAAATCGCGCGAGACCATCCGCGAAGATCTCCTGAAATTCTTGGGCCGCCACTCCACCCCCATCGAACTGTGGGCCTGGGTCGGGGCTTATGACCACGTGGTGCTCGCCCAGCTGTGGGGAGACATGGCGAGCCTGCCCAAGGGGCTCCCGCGCTACACCCGGGAACTCAAGCAGTACTGGGAGTTTGCGGGCCGCCCCAAGCTGCCTCCCGTGCCCAACGGGAACCACGACGCGTTGGTCGACGCCCGCCATAACCTGGCCAAGTTTCGCATCTGTGAGCAGCACTTGCCGCTGACTCGGGGCAACCGCGTGAGCTGATCGTGAATTAATACCGTGACCTAAAAGTCCATTAACTAACGCGCGACAGGCCCGAGATGGTTAAATACTGGGTGTGAGTTGGACAGTAGATATTCCCAAAGAAGTGCTTCCTGATCTGCCGCCGCTGCCGGAGGGGATCAATGAGAAGTTCCAGGACGCCATTTCCCGCGAGGCGAAGCAGCAGCCCAGCTGGGATCAGCTGCAGGCTGATAACGTGCGAAAGATCCTGGAATCCGTCCCGCCTATCGTCGTGGCTCCAGAGATTGAGGAACTCAAGCGCAAGCTTGCCGACGTCGCCTTGGGCAACGCCTTCCTCCTCCAGGGAGGCGACTGCGCGGAGACTTTCGAGTCCAACACGGAACCGCACATCCGCGGCAACATCAAGACGCTGCTGCAGATGGCCGTCGTCTTGACGTACGGCGCTTCCACTCCGGTGGTGAAGCTGGGTCGTATTGCTGGCCAGTACGCTAAGCCGCGCTCCTCTGATTTGGACTCGAACGGTCTGTACAACTACCGCGGTGACATCGTCAATGGAGTGGAGGCCAACGAGGAATCCCGCCGTCACGATCCCGCCCGCATGATTCGCGCCTACGCAAACTCCTCGGCGGCAATGAACCTGGTTCGCGCGCTGACGCACTCCGGAACCGCGGACCTGTACCGCCTCCACGAATGGAACCGAGAGTTCGTGGCCAACTCCCCGGCGGGTGCTCGCTACCAGGCCTTGGCTGATGAAATTGAAAACGGCCTGGCCTTCATGAATGCCTGTGGGGTGTCGGATGAGACCCTGCGCTCGGCGGAGATTTACTGTTCCCACGAGGCCTTGCTGAAGGATTACGAGCGTTCCATGCTGCGCTTGGGTACGGACTCTAACGGCGAGACCAAGCTTTATGACCTGTCCGCGCACCAGCTGTGGATTGGTGAGCGTACCCGTGGTCTCGACGACTTCCACGTGGCGTTTGCTTCCATCATCGGCAACCCCGTGGGAATCAAGCTTGGCCCCGGCGTGACGCCGGAGCAGGCAGTGGAGTACGCGGAGAAGCTTGACCCGAACCGTGAGCCGGGCCGTCTCACCATGATCGCGCGCATGGGCCACGATAAGGTGCGCTCCGTGCTGCCCCCGATCATCAAGGCAGTGGAGGACTCCGGCCACAAGGTGGTGTGGCAGTCCGATCCGATGCACGGAAACACCTTCACGGCGTCGAACGGTTACAAGACCCGCCACTTCGACAAGATCGTCGACGAGGTCCAGGGCTTCTTCGAGGTGCACCGCGAGCTGGGTACCCACCCGGGCGGCGTGCACCTGGAGTTCACCGGTGAGGACGTCACCGAGTGCCTCGGCGGCGCTGAGGACATCACGGACGTGGACCTGCCGGGTCGCTACGAGTCTGCCGTGGACCCGCGCCTGAACACCCAGCAATCGCTGGAGCTGTCCTTCCTCATCGCAGAAATGCTGCGCAACTAGAGTCTGCGCAGCGTCTAGCTGCGCAGACTAGTACGGCCTCCAGAGAATCGGCCAGGTGCCGTATTCTCCGGAGCCAAACCACCAGGCGGCCACGGCGACAGCCAAGGTGGCGAGGCCGACGAGGACGAGGAACCCGATGAGCCCGACCGCGCTGCGGTTGCTCAACGGACGTTCCTCCGGCTCCTCTTCGGCCCCGGCCGCATATGGTTCTGGCACGGCGGGGGAGGGCGCCGGGGTGTCTACCGGTGCGGCAGGCAGGGGGAAAGCGTCCTCGCGGGTTTCCGCCCGTGTTTCACGCGTGGGGGAATCGGGCGAGGGGATTGCAGAGGTCGCTTCGAAGACACGCGTATTGTCTGTTCCCGAAAAGTCTGTAGGTACTGCAGCGGTACGTGCGGCGGCCGAGTTTCGCGGGACGGGGACCGTGAACTGTGGCAGTTGCAGTTCCCGGGAAACGTCATCCAAAGCATCGAGGAATTCACCCGCGTCTGCAAAGCGTTCGGCTGGGTTACGTGCGGTGGCGGTGGCCACGAGGGCGTCGAAAAGCATCGGCACCCCCTCAATGCGTGAAGATGGTGCCACCACATCCGCGTGCACGCGCGCGGTGGCGTGCGCCAGCGGGGTGTCACCGTGGAAGGGGACTGTGCCCGTCAACAACTCGAACAGGACGATTCCAGCCGAGTAGACATCGGAAGCCGGCGTGATATCCGCGCCAGTGACTTGCTCGGGGGAGAGGTAGCTTACGGTACCGACGATCTGGCCGGAGCTATCATGCTCCGCCTTTGCGGAGCGCACCAAGCCGAAGTCACCCACCTTGACTCGGTGGTTATCGGTGATGAGAACGTTATCCGGCTTGATATCGCGGTGCACGAGGCCGGCGTGGTGGACTTCGGTGAGCCCGGCCAAGACCGAGTGCATCACGCCGGCCGCAGCGTGCGGCGGCATGGGTCCGCGTTCCGCAAGGAGCTCGCGCAACGTGCCGCCGGTGATGAGCTCCATGATGAGATAGATGGGCAAACCATCCGCGGAAAAGTCATGCACGGCGACGAGATTGGGGTGGCTCAGCTGCGCCATCGCGCGGGCCTCGCGCTTAAAGCGGGTGACGAAGACGGGGTCGTCGTGATAGCGCTCATCCATCACCTTGGCAGCTACTGCGCGGCCCAAACGCATGTCCACGCAGCGATACACAGTGGACATGCCGCCGCGAGCGATCGGCTGATCAATGCGGTAGCGTCCTTCAAGAATGTCGCCCACGTTCAGCCTTGTCATGGGTTCCAGTATGGTCGATCCTCTCCTCAAAGTGTGATCCCGCTACAGTTGTGTCTGTGACTAATTCTGCGAACCCTGAAGAGAATTCCCATCCCGAGCTTCCGCAACTTCTCGCCGGAGAGAAGCTGCTGACGCTTAAAGAGGTAGCTGAAAAACTCGATCTGCCCATTACTCGCGTCTTCGATCTGCTCAATGCCCGGAAGTTCATCGCGTGGCGGGACGCCGAAGGCCAGCGCCTCGTCCCGGAAGCGTTTTTCAATGCCAAGGGCGTCATTTCCAAGCACGTGTCCGGCGTCATCACTGTTCTTTCGGACAACGGCTGGGGTGACAACGAGATCCTGGCGCATCTTTTTACCGAGGACGAGTCCCTACCGGGCCGCCCCATCGACGCGCTGCACGGCCACCTCGCGCGGGAGGTTATACGGCGCGCGCAGGCTTCGGCGTTTTAGACGGCGCATCAGCACCAGGCGCAGTTGGTTCAGCGGCGGTGCGTGGAACACCATCGAAAATCCACTGTGTGGCCAACCATGCCACGACCACCATGGCAATCACCCAGAACCAGTTGTAGAGCTGGTGATTACCGTCGCCGGCGAAGGCCACACCAATAAAGAGAGCTGCGCCGGTGGTGAGCTTGATGAGCGGTAGTGGTGGGCGAAAGGTTCCCATGAGCGTGAGTACTGAGGCGTAGTACCACGGCAGCGTCACAGAGTTGAAGACGAACGCCACCTGGTAGGCCGCGGCCGTGGCGGCAATGGCGCGGCGCACGCCCGTGCGCCCCCACCACCACACAAGGACAAGGCCCAGGAGCATCAGGAGCATCGCGGCCGAGCGCAGCACGGTGAGCACGCCGTTATAGGTGGTATCGGGGGAGAAGACCTGGATGAGCGGAACGAGAATATCGGCAAGCAAGGTGGGGCCGGCCAAGGGGTTGATGACCTTAGAATTACCACTGATCTGAGACAGCCAACCCCACGAGCTTCCCGACGCCCATGTGATCGCCGCCACCGCCAACGCGACCTCCGCCACGGCGATAACGCCGGATAGTAGGAAGAACCCGACGCGCTTGAGCGGCTTCGTTCCCTTCGGCGCCCAGTGATGCAGCATGAGCCACACGATGAACGGCGCGGCGAAGACGGCGGTGGCCTTGAGGGACACTGCCACGCCAACGAGTATGAGGCTGAGGTGGAACTTGTGGTGCACAGCAGCGAGAAGGCCCAGCGATACCAGCCCCACCATGACTGATTCGTTGTGCATGCCGCCGATGAGGTGCAAAACCATCACCGGATTCGCCACTCCCAACCAGAGTGCTAGGGCGGGGTCGCCGCCGATGCTTCGGGCTAGGCGTGGAATTGACCAGGCGATGGCTGCAAAACCAAGGACGGAAATTGCCTTGTAGACGATGATGCCCGCAGCAACGTTATCGCCCACCAGGTGGGTTACCCCGTTGCCCATCCACAGGTGTAGCGGCCCGTAGGGCGTAGTGGTGTTGCGCCAGTCGTGAGAGACCTCAAGCAGGAAGGGACCGGGGTTAACGGCTGCGCCCTCGACGTAGGGGTCGAAACCATCGCGCACCATCGCGCCTTGCATCAGGTAGGAGTACACGTCCCGGGAAGCCAGCGGTGCGGCGCACAGCAGCGGGGTGACCCAGCAGATCAACATCCGGCGGATGTCTGCCAGTGCGCCGTCTGGTTGCGGGTTCTTGAGCTGTGGGGCAATGAAGTGGCGGCCCGCCAACACCCATGCGGCGACGAGGCCAAACAGGCCAACCCAGTAGAGGACCATGCCAATGTTGCGGCCGTGGCCATAGGCAAGGAAGCTGATGTTGAGCGCCTCAAGAAAACCTCCGCGATTCCGGGTCGCGCCGCCGGAGAAGGAGGCGAGCGCCAGGACGATCGCAGAGACGATGCCCAGTGGCAGGGGATGGGGAATGCGCAGGGGCACGCGCGTGGATGCGGAGCGAGCCATGCTACATCCGGCGGGCCGTGGACTTGTGAGCAAGTTCTTCCAAAACCGCTGTGACCTCGGGGTCAACCTGCGCGTTGTGCAGATGATCGAGGCCGGAACGCGTGAGATCGCTGATGCGCTGCTCGACGACGTCCGGCGCACCGGAATCAGCAATGATCTGCGCCATGCGGGCAATGTCTGCGGGGTCCTCCGTCTGCCCGATGAGGCGGCGAAGCTCAGCGGCGGCTGCGGGATCGGTGGCGTCCGCGCGCTGTAGGGCCAGCGACAACAGAACCGTGCGCTTGCCTTCGCGCAGATCGTCTCCGGCGGGCTTGCCGGTGATAGCCGGGTCACCGAAGACGCCGAGCAAATCATCGCGCAGCTGGAAGGCGACACCGATGTCCTGGCCGTAACCGCGGAAGGCAGCAACGAGTTTTTCGGGTGCGCCCGCTATAACGGCGCCCAGATGGAGGGGGCGCTCGATGGTGTACGCGGCAGTCTTGAACCGGTTCACCGAGTCCGCCAACGTGGCGTCCTCGGAGCCGGCGGCTTCCAGGGAGATGTCCAGAATCTGGCCGCCGATGACTTCGCGGCGCATTGCCCGCCATGGTGCGCGGGCGCGCGCCAGCGCCTCGGGGCTCAAGCCGGAATCTTGAAGCATGTCCTCCGCCCAGACCAGGGCCATGTCACCGATGAGGATGGCCAGCGATTGCCCGAAGAAATCAGCGTCGCCGCTGAGCCCGAGCTCGCGGTGGCGAGCAGCAACGCCGCGATGGACAGTGGGGTTGCCGCGCCGGGTATCGGAAGCATCCACGATGTCGTCGTGGATAAGTGCACAAGCCTGAATGAACTCCAAGGACGAGGCAGCGCGGAGCATTGCCTGCGGGGACTCAGTCCCGTCGAGCCCGTGCGCACCGACAAAACCTGCCCACGCGTAGAGGGGGCGAATGCGCTTGCCGCCGTCCAGGACGAAGGAATCCAAATAGGAGATCGCGTCGGCCACCGGAGAGCCGATGGCCGCGATGGCGTCGCGCTGACTGTCCAAGAAAAGCTTAAGCTCCTCGCGCACGGCTGCGGGGATGTCGTTCAAGGAAGGTATCTGCGGTGTAGTCACGCCTGCTACTTTACCTGGGTAGCTATGCCGGCTTGCCGCCAGGTTAAGCGGTGTCGGCTGGTGTCAGCGGCACCGTCGATTGCAGGATGGCGAAGGGGCGCGCATCGGCGGGGTAGTAGAGCTGGCGAAGGAAATCACTAAATCCCATCTTGCGGTAGAGGCCGAAGGCGGAGTTTGCCTCGTTGGGAACTTCCGGAGTGGAAAGCAGGATGTAGCGCGCGGGAAGGTTCCACGCCAAGGCTTCGAGCAGTGCGCGCCCTAAGCCGCGACCCTGTTCTTCAGGCAGCACGTGAATCTCCGCCAGCTCGAAATAGTTGTGGAGAATGTCTTCTTGTTCCGGGGTCGGTCCGCCACTGGCGGTGAGCGCTCGGCGAAGCTGTTTGTCCCACCACGTGTCCGGAGAGCCAAAGAATCCGTAGGCAAAGCCTGCAATGCCGTAGTCGGTGGTGGCCGCGACGCAGGAAAACCCTGGGCGTATGAGATCTGCGCGCCACCGCGAGATAGAGACGTCGCGCACTGACTGGCTATAGCCCATTGCCGCGATGTAGATATCCACCAAGCGCGGGACAGCAATGGCGAACTCTTGGGGGCTTAGGCGGCGCAGCGTGTAACTCACATCTCTAATAACAGCAGATTCTTCAGGCATGTGAAAGCGCACAGAGAAACTATCTTCTGCACATCCAACCGCCATGGAGTCAGAGTACGTGTTCGAAAAGAGAAGAAATATCGCCCATCCCTATTGTTTAAATCGAACACATGAACTAAAATTAGAGGTGGATGTACGAAGGTGGTTTTACGGTGAGTCTCATCAGCGAACAGCAGCAGAAAGTCAACAGCACAGTCTTCATTGACAAGCTCAGGAAGCAGCCCAAGGAGGAGAGGTTATGGCACAGGTAATTTCAGCAACGGCAGCGGCTCGGGGCCGGAACAGGGAGGCGATGCAGCGCGTGCGCCGTGACCGCTTCCTCGGTCAAGCGTTGGATCTGTTGGTGGATGCGCGCCGTAGCGCTGCGGAGGGGCGGTTCGAGGACGCTCTTGAAATGGCATACCGCGCCTCGCTTCGTGCTGCGGGCGCGCGTGTGGCGGCGTCTGCGGTGTCGCGCCGTCGGCGCTTGCCTACCTCTGCATGGGAGCAGGTAGCTCTTATCGGTCCGGCGGATGCTCAATGGGCCGCAGAATTCACAGACTATTCCCGCGTGCGCTCGCGCGTGGCCTCCGGAATGGATCCGGTGCCCGCTGCGGATACGGTCTACCAGTACTTGGCGCTTGCCACACGTTACGTGGACGCGACCGAATCTGAGCTGGGCTTCGGTGGGCTGGCCGCCTAGTGAGGGCGTGATTGCTCCGGTAGCAGGGGTGCAGGGATGCCCAAAAACTATGGACTGTCTTTGTGGGAACTATCTCGCTATCCTTGACGTTATAGAGGTAGTAAACATAGTTCCCAGTTCCACTACCTAAACCCAAATCATTACGGAGGACGCTGTGGCCCTTTCTGAGCACGAACAGCAAGCGCTGCGTGAAATTGAACAATCGTTGCTGGCCAACGATCCTGATTTTGGCGCGTCTGTGTCCGGTGAAACTTCTTTCGGCGGCAACTCGGGTGCCATCACCCTCCGTGGGGTGGCCTTAATCGTTGTCGGTCTGTGCATGATGGTGGGCGGAATCGCGTTGGCCCAGCAGTCCCTGTGGTTCGTTATCCTCTCCGTACTTGGCTTTTTGGTCATGTTTGGATCCGGTGTGTGGATGCTGCGCGGAAATTCGGAAGATTCTCTGGTTGCCGCCGGCGCACCAGCATCCGCTAAGCGGCGCAACAAGCAGTCCAAGAAGGCTGGCAGTGACGTTGGAAACCGCCTTGAAGATAACTTCCGCCGCCGTTTCGAAGGAAACTAAGCGCTAGAAGCATCCCAGCAGCCCTTCGCTCTATTGTGAGTCGGAGGGCTGTGGCACGATGGCATCGGCCATGGCGTACAGGGTTTGCGTTATGCCCGGGAGCTGCTCGGGCGAGCGGTTTGCCAATTCTGATGCGCGAACGATGGCGGCGTTGAGCAGCGAGATATCCGCTCTGGAAACGCCAGGGCAAAACTCGTTAACGATCGAGGCAAACCCACCATGTGACTGCTGCACTGCCTCATCCGCAAAAGCCTGGGGGAAGTGCTGCGCGGCGGTCATCAAATGGCCGTGCGCACTATGAATAAAGAGCTCGAGCGTAGCGTCGACATAGGCGTGGATACGCTTCTTAGGCTCCGGGGAGGCTACCGCCATGGCAGACTCGAGCTGCTCATTCCACGATTGGGTGGCCTGAATTAGCAGCTGCACCAGTAAATCGTGCTGGGATGATACGTATCGATAGACGCTGGGTCGGGCAAGACCGACCTCCGCGGCGACTTCGGCCAAGGTGGGGACTGCACCATGGCTTGTGATGATCAGCTTTTCGGCAGCCTCGAGCACCGCGCGGTGCTGGACGGCGCGGTGCTCGGCTACTGTCGTTTCAGTGATCTTTGGCATGCGTGTGAGTCTACGTTAAGCTGCGCATTCTTTGCTTATCGCTGGGCGGAGGTGGTGGCCGGTGTTAAGCGGCCGTCGACCATCTCATAGACCTTGTCGCAGTGATCGAGAACCTCGTAGTCGTGAGTGACCATAACGCCCGCGACGTTGAAGTCATGGCACTCTTGTGCCAAGAGCGCAACGATCTCCTGGGAGCGTGCGCGATCGAGGGCGGCAGTGGGTTCGTCGACGAGCAGCACCTGTGGATCGCCTACGAGTGCGCGCGCGATACCGACGCGCTGGCGCTCACCGCCGGAAAGGCTGCCGGGCCGGTGCTTCGCGCGATGCGCCATGCCGACCTTCTCCAGCAGCTCGGCGCTGGAGTAGCGCCCAGTCTTGCCGATGACCTTGCTGGCCAATTCGATCTGCTCCTCCGCCGTCAGTGCAGACGGGAGATTGCCAGAGGACTGGAAGACGAAGCCGATGTGGTTGCGGCGGATCTGCGCCAGTTCGGAGTCACCCAGCGGCACGATGTCCTCGCCCGCGACGAGGACTTGGCCGGAATCGGGCGTCGTCAAAGCGCCCGCGACCGCGAGCAGTGTGGACTTTCCGGAACCGGAGGGGCCAACCACGGCAACGAATTCGCCTGCCTCAACGGTGAGATCGACGGAATTCAGTGCCTTAACGTGTGAATCTCCGTCGCTGTAGCTGATGGTGACGTCTTTCAGTTCCAAAGCGTGGCTCATCGGTTTTCTCCTAGGGCTGCGAGGGGGTTGGTTCGGGTAACGCGGACGACGGCAATGAAGGCGCCGAGCAGTCCGGCGACGAAGAGAATGAGACCGCCATTGATGACAGCGCTGAATTCGGTGGCGTAGGGCATAGCCGTTTTCTCTAGGAGGCTGCCCAGGCCAACGGCGATGAGTGCGCCGGCGAGGATTGATACGAGGAGGATGACCACCGCTTGGCCGAGGCTATCGCGCAGCAGGAAGCTCTTGGTGGCGCCCATTGCGCGAAGGGTGGCGATATTGCCGGCGCGCTGGATGGTCCACACGAGGAAGAAGGCGCCGGTAACGAGCGCGGCAATGACATAGAGGAACCAGGTGATCATGGAAAGGGTCATCATTTCGGCGGTGTAGCCGGGGGAGGAGTCGAAGCTCTCTTTGAGAGTTCGAACGTCGAGGCCGGAGCGCTCGGTGAGAGCATCGGTATCGGGCTTATCCGCCGTGCGAGCGACGATGACAGATGCTTCCTCATAGGCCTCTGGGGTGACAGCTTCGCCGTGGCGCCCGCCGGCGTGAACCTCTTGCCAGATATCGAGCGGCAGGTAGGCCACGTCGACGTGGCCGAAGGTTCGCTGGTTGTCGGTGAACCCGATGACGTTGAGGGGGATATCCAAGCGGTCGAGGGTGATGGTGTCGCCCACCTCGATCCCCTCGTCCTGCAGGGTGGAGGACAGGATGATGTCGTGTTTCGTGTTGCTGGGCTTGCCATCTGTCCGGGCGGTGTCGATTGGGGGCAAGCCTGCCGGTGCGATGAAGGAGTCAGGTTCTACTCCGAAGAGTGTGAGGTCCACCGCCGTGGCGTCCTGGTTGTGGGCGTTAGCAATGGTCAGGCCCAAGGGGGTGGCTTGGTCCACGCCCTCTAGTTGAGAGAAGGACTCGGCATCGGAGGCATCGACAACCGAGCGGGTGAATGCAGAGTCTTTCTGCGTGCCATCGGCGAAAGCGATGACGTTGCTCTCCATCGCCTTGAGGCCGGAGACGCCGTCGTTGACCAAGCCTGCTGTGAGACCGGAGATGATAACGACGAGCATGGACATGAGTGCAAGGACGACGCCCATGAGGAGGAATCGGGTACGCGCGAAGAGCATCTCGCGCCAAGCTAGATACATGAAGGAACTTCCTAGTGTGTGGGGTGAAAGTAGGTTGGCGTGTCACCCTGCGTGCCGCAAGATGGCAACATGATGTTTCTATCATGGCGACGCAGTGTTTCTAAAAACTTGTGCGGGCATCTTGCGTGGGGAGGGGAGACTTTTCGTGCGATTTCCCGATTTTCCCCACTTTGCCCCACCTGTGCTGCTCGCCGGTCGGAAAATGTCGGCCCGAGGGCTCTTTGGGGCGTGGTGGGAAGGTGTAAACGTCAGGAATATGGGGGTGGTGGGGAAAATTACATGCTAAGAGGTCAAAGTTGCGTGAGTGAATACGTGGAAATTGGCCTGTTTAAGGGGGTGTGTCAAGGGGAGTCTGGGAAAACTTCCCACTGGAAAAACTGCCTTTTACCTGCAATGTTTTTGCGACACGCAGATTGTTGCGGTGATAAAGGTGTGGGAGGTGGGGGAAAGTGGGGTAGAGTGGGGCGTAGCGGAGGAGAGTTGCTCTCTTGTCGCGAGAGGAATCCGGAGTTTTCGAGTGACAGGAAGGTGGACCCGGGGATGTTTCTCGGCACCTACACTCCCAAGCTCGATGACAAAGGACGGCTCACGCTTCCGGCAAAGTTTCGCGAAGAACTGGCTGGCGGCCTCATGGTCACCAAAGGTCAGGATCATTCGCTCGCGGTATACCCGCGGGAGGAGTTCGCGGCGCGAGCTAGGAAAGCAGCGGCCGTGTCACGCACCAACCCAGAAGCGCGTGCGTTCATCCGTAACTTGGCAGCGAGTGCGGACGAGCAGCGCCCCGATGGGCACGGACGTATCACGCTGTCCGCAGGGCACCGTGAGTACGCAAACCTGACGAAGGAATGCGTAGTTGTGGGCTCGGTTGACTTCCTCGAAATCTGGGACGCAGCCGCGTGGGCTGAATACCAGGCGCAAACTGAAGACGCTTATTCGGCGGCAGACGCCGATGACGTACTTGCCGGGCTGCTGTAGAGCTTCCTGGCACACAGAGAGTGCGTGTATGGACTCTGCCCGAGGAGGATGAGCTGGTGTACTTCCCCGACATCAGAACCCTTCCTCGGACAGGGCCCTATACGCACTCGATTTTTATCGAACAGATCTGATAGCGGCCTCAGGCGCCTGAATGGAAAGGGGGACAGCAACTGTGGACCACAACGGCACCATTACCTATGACGTGAATGACAACCACGGCCATGTCCCTGTTATGCGTGCACGTATGGCTCAGCTGCTTGCTCCGGCCGTCGAAGCAGCGGGGGAGCACGCCGTCATCGTGGACGGCACCCTGGGGGCTGGTGGTCACAGCGAATACTTCCTCAGCAGCTTTCCTAACGCGCGGATTATCGGTGTGGACCGTGATTCCGCCTCCTTGAGCAATGCTTCTCGACGTCTCAGCCCCTTCGCTGACCGCTTCGTCGCCGTCAACGCGCGTTTCGACGAGGTGGGCAGCGCCATTGCGCAGGGCGAGCACGAAATCTTTTCTATCGCGCGGGAGCACGGCATTGCCGGGGCGCTGTTTGATCTTGGTGTGTCATCCATGCAGCTCGATCAAGTAGACCGCGGATTTGCGTACAAGACCGATGCACCGCTGGATATGCGCATGGACCCGCGTCAGGAAATGACGGCCGCCGACATCCTGAATACGTATAGTCACGGCGAGCTTGCGCGCATCCTCAAGACTTATGGCGATGAACGCTTCGCCGGCAAGATTGCTTCGGCAGTAATAAAAGAAAGAGAAAAGGAACCTTTTACTACCTCAGCCCGCTTGGTTGAGCTGTTGTACGCCACGATTCCGGCAGCGACGCGTCGCACCGGTGGCCACCCCGCGAAGCGCACCTTCCAAGCGCTGCGCGTCGAGGTCAACCGCGAGCTTGAAGCGATTGAGCAGGTTATCCCTGTGGTAACGGACGCCCTGGCCGTTGGTGGGCGCGCGGTGTTTATGAGCTACCAGTCGCTCGAAGATCGCATCGTCAAGCATGCCTTCACCAAACTCAGCACCTCGACCACACCGGCGGGCCTGCCCATGGATCTTCCGGGCACCGCTGCGCACTACTCCATTGTGACGCGCGGCGCGGAGAAGGCGAGCGAGGAGGAGATTGCAGAGAACCCGCGGGCAGCGTCCGTCCGGGTACGCGCACTCGAACGCCTCGAGGGCACTCCGTCATTTCATGAACCGGGAGGTAGGCCATGACGCTGAGAGATCGAACCGCACAGGCAATTCACCACCGCGACCACGAGAGGACCCACACCATGGGAGCTAGCCGCGATTTCACCACCGGATCTGATTTCTCCGGTCAGGGAACCGCGCTGCTGGAGCGGGGACGCCGCACCACCCCGTTGCCCAGTCGCACGCCGCATCGCGGTACTGTGCCCGCCCGCCGGGTCGGAACGGGTCTGCGAGGAAACCGTCTTGGTTCGAAGCAGATAGTGAGTAATCGTGGGCGCCGTGTCGTGCAGCCCACTCGGGTTACTGGCCTGTTCGCTCGCCTTTCTTTCATCGCCATTGGCCTGCTCATCACTGGTGTGGCAGCGGCGATGTGGCTCTCTGGCCTGTCGACGTCCCAGACCTTTAAAATTCAGGAGCTTACTGCCCACGAATCCACGCTGGATAACCAGCTGGAAACTCTTAACCGAGACTTGGAGAACGTGCGTTCGGCGTCGGACGTCGCCCGCCGCGCCCACGAGGCCAAGATGGGCGTCCCAGTTCAGCCTGGCGTAGTGGAAGTCGACGCAGACGGAAACGTGGAACAGAAGCGCGAAGCCACCCCGGATATGGAATCTGTCATCGACGTAAACGGCGAACCGGTCCGCCCGGGTCAGGCCTCGAGTGACCCACACGCGACGGCGAACGTATCCGATAACCTGAACGCCCGTCCGACGCTGAGCGAGAGGAACCGCGAGCGCGAAGGCGCCGAGTCGGGTGCGTCTCGTTCGGACAGCCACCCAGACAGCGGTGAATCCACCAATGACGGACAGCCGGCCGAAGGGAACGTAGAACTGCCGGACATCCCGGCCCAGGCTCCCTACGCCGCCCGCGGGTAGATTCCATCCCCGCTCCGCGCGTGCCTGCGTGGGCGGGCGGCGATAATAGGGCACAATTCGGGATGAACCACTGATTATTGACCCATCTTCGCTGCAGACAGAAAGGTGACGTGTGACCCCACCACACTCCGGTGGCCCGCGCCCGAGGCGCGCTTCCGCCGCCCGTGCCGCCCAACCGCGCGGTACCTCTCACCAACCACGGCAGCGTTACGACGCCGACCGCGTCGTTCCCGCGACCCGTTCACGGAATCCGCGCACCGGCAAGCCCTTCATGAGCCAGCAGAAGACGATGCGCCGTCGTGTACACGTCATCGCGGCTTTGCTGCTCGTGGTGATGCTGGCGTGGATGGGGCGCCTCGCGTGGGTCCAGATAGTGTGGGGACCTGACTTGGCGGCGAAGGCCGCTGCGCAGAGAACCCGCGTCTATGTCGATACGGCCGGGCGCGGCGAGATCCTCGCGCGCGACGGCCAGCGGTTGGCCTACACGATGCGCGCCCGATCCTTGACCGTGTCACCTACGCGCCTGCGAGATGAGCTCCGTGAACAGGAAGAGCAAAAGGCCGCCGGCGAGGCTCACTTTGAGTCGTTGGCACCCGATGCCAAAGAGGCTTTCCTCGACGACAAGGTGACAGAGCGGCTCACTGACATGTCGGAGGGCATCCCGAACAAACTGAAGGAAGCCGGCATCGATGCCGGGGACGTGGATTCGGAGCAAATCATGGACAAGCTCCGTGCCGATACTCAATATGAGGTCCTCGTGCGCAACGTCGATCCGGATGTCGCGGTGGCCATCTCCGAGGACTACCACGGTCTCGCCGCTGATGAGCAGCAGATCCGCCAGTACCCCAATGGTGCTATCGCAGAGAACGTCATCGGCAAGGTATCCATGGACGGCCAAGGCCAGTTCGGCTTTGAGGCCTCCGGCGATACCACACTGACGGGTATTGACGGCAGCTCCACCGAAGACGTTTCAGCCAGCGGTCAGGTCATTCCCGGTACCCTTCGCGATCAGGTGCCCACCACCGACGGCAAGAACGTCACGTTGACGCTCGATCTGGATCTGCAGACCTACGTTCAGCAGAAGCTGGAAAAGGCCAAGGCTAATTCGAAGGCAAAGAGCGCCGAGGCAGTCGTTCTGGATGCCGCCACGGGTCAGGTTCTGGCTATGGCGAATACCGGCACCATCGACCCGAACAAGGACATCGAAAAGCAGCTGGAGAAGGATAAGACCTTCGACAACCTCGCCGTATCCCACCCCTTTGAGCCGGGTTCGGTGGCAAAGATCATCACCGCCGCGGCAACCATTGAGGAGGGCCTCACCAACCCCGATGAGGTCCTCCAGGTTCCCGGCTCCATCGACATGGCTGGGGTGACTGTGAACGATGCCTGGCCGCACGGCGTTGAGCCCTACACCACGACGGGCGTCTTCGGTAAGTCATCGAACGTGGGAACGTTGATGTTGGCAGATCGTCTTGGCCAGGATAAATACGCTGACTACCTCAAGAAGTTCGGCCTCGGCCAGACTTCCGGCATTGAGCTGCCCAACGAGTCTCCAGGCCTCGTACCTGACCGTTCGCAGTGGTCCGGCGGTACCTTCGCTAACCTGCCCATCGGCCAGGGCCAGTCATGGACTGCCCTGCAGTTGGCCTCCATCTATCAGACCCTGGCCAACGACGGTGAGCGCATTGAGCCGCGCATCATTGATTCGATCACCGCGCCTGACGGGACTAAGGAAGAACTAGAGAAGCCCGAGACCACCCGCGTGGTCAGTCCCGAAACTGCGCGCACTGTCGTGGACATGTTCCGTGCGGTCTTCCAGGAGGATCCGCAGGGGCTGAACAACGGTACAGCCGGCAACGCGCAGATCGAGGGCTATCAGCTCTCCGGCAAGACTGGTACCGCGCAAAAGGTCGACGAGGAGACGGGAGCATACTCGAACTCCAAGTACTGGATCACGTTCGCGGGCATCGCGCCTGCCGACGATCCCCGCTTTGTCGTCGCAGTCATGCTGGACGAGCCCGAATCCGGTGTCAACGACGATGGCTCCGGCGGCCAGTCTGCAGCGCCTGTGTTCAGTGATATCGCATCCTGGCTGCTTGATCGTGACAATATTCCGCCTTCCCCACCAGCACCGCACCTGACCTTGCGTGCCGAATAGATAGCTCCGGCCGCGAATAACCTACAGAGATAGAGAAGAGGACGCACCGTGACCAGCAGCATCAGCCTTGATCGTTTAGCAGAAATTTCTTCGGGCACCGTGATCGGGGATGCCTCGACCACCGTGGGCTCCTGCGGACTAAACTCTGCAACCCTGCCACCTGGTGGACTCTTCGCTGCGCTTCCGGGAACGCGCGTTCATGGCGCACGCTATGCCGCAGACACCGCAGCAGCCGCGATTCTGACCGACCCGGAAGGCCAACGCATCCTTGCCGAAGCGGGAGAAACACGCCCACTTCTCGTGGTCGAGGATATCCGCGCCATCCTCGGACACGTTTCCGCGGAGATCTATGGGCACCCCACTGAAAAGCTCACCATTCTTGGCGTGACGGGTACGTCCGGTAAAACTACGACGAGTTACCTGCTGGAAGCGGGGCTTTTGCACGCGGGCTTGTCGGTGGGCCTGATCGGCACCACGGGCACTCGCATTAACCGGGAGCCGGTGCCTACCTCGCTGACGACTCCAGAGGCCCCCACATTGCAAGAGCTCTTCGCCCGCATGGTGGACGAAGGGGTAACGCACGTGGTCATGGAGGTGTCCTCTCACGCGCTTTCCCTGGGCCGCGTCCAGGGAACGCGCTTTGCCGTTGGCGGATTCACTAACTTGAGCCAGGACCACCTCGACTTCCACCCTACGATAGAGGATTACTTCGAGGCGAAGGCCATGCTTTTCGACGGTCCCCAGGCCGCCGACCGCTCCGTTGTTTGTGTCGACGACGAGTGGGGGCGACGCATGGCGCAGCGCGCCGCGGCGCGTCCGGTCATGACAGTGTCCACGAGCGCGGAGGCCACCGAGGCGGACATCACCGCCCGCCAACTCAGCACTGAGGCCACCGGCGCACAGCAGGTGGAGCTGACGGTGTCCACCGGAGAGCACGCTGGTTCCTATGAATTCCGGCTGCCCATGCCGGGCACTTTCAACATCGCCAATGCGGCCTTGGCCACCGGCATGGCCGCAGCCAGTGGCATCGAGCCGCGCGTCTTCTTGGAAGGCGTAGAAAAGGTGGCGGTTCCGGGCCGCATGGAGCGCATCGACCGCGGCCAGCAGTTTGTCGCCGTGGTCGATTATGCGCACAAGCCAGCTGCGGTCGCCGCGGTCCTCGATACCCTGCGTGCGCAGCTGGAAGGCAGCAGCGGCCGGATCGGCATTGTCGTCGGCGCGGGAGGTGACCGCGATTCTTCCAAGCGCCCGCTCATGGGGGCGGCTGCTGCGAAGGGCGCCGATATGGTCGTGATCACCGATGACAACCCCCGCACCGAGGACCCAGCAGCTATCCGCGCGGCAGTGCTCGCGGGAGCGCGCGAAGCGAACCCGGAGGCCGATATCCGGGAGGTCGGCTCCCGTGCCAAAGCCATCGACGAGGTCGTGGCGTGGGCACAGCCGGGCGATGCCGTCATCGTCGTCGGCAAGGGCCACGAAGTAGGACAGCTGATTGGTGATACCGTCCACCACTTCGACGACCGCGAAGAGATGGCGCGTGCACTTGATGCCGCGATGACAGCGACTACCCTGAGTACCGAAGAATCCAAGGAGCAAGCATGATTGCGTTAAGCCTCGCTGAGATAGCTCAGATCACGGGCGGCCGCCTGGATAGCGTCGACGAGCCAGAGACCCCAGTGACCGGCTTTGTTGAGTTCGATTCTCGCAAGGTCACTCCGGGTGGACTCTTCGTGGCACTGCCCGGAGCCCGCGTCGATGGCCACGATTACGCCCACACCGCGGTGGAGAAGGGAGCCGTCGCCGTCTTGGCTGCCCGGCCGGTGGGTGTACCCGCCATCGTCGTGGAGCCGCGCGGACGCGTAGAAGGTGACGGAGCCAACGCCGATATCTATGCCAACGATGTCGATGGCTCCGCCGCCGCCGTCGTCGAGGCGTTGTCCGCGCTGGCCCGCGCAGTAACGCAGCGGCTGGCGACAGAGCAGGATTTGACCATCGTGGGAGTGACGGGATCGGCGGGCAAGACCTCGACCAAGGACCTCATCGCCACCATCTTCCGCGAGGTGGGGGAGACCGTCGCCCCGCCCGGCTCCTTCAACAATGAAATTGGGCTTCCGTATACGGCTCTGCGCTGTGATGAGCACACGCGCTACCTCGTGGCGGAGATGTCGGCCCGCGGTATCGGGCACATCCGCCACCTCACCGAAATCACCGCTCCGCGCGTCGGCGTGGTCCTTAACGTCGGCTCCGCGCACCTCGGCGAGTTTGGCTCGCGCGAGAATATCGCGCAGGCCAAGGGAGAGCTGGTGGAGGCTCTGCCGAGCGCGGAAGCGGGCGGTGTGGCCGTCCTCAACGCCGACGATCCTTTCGTCGCCGCAATGGCGACGCGCACGGGGGCCAAAGTGGTGTACTACTCCACGGATAACCGCCGCGGCGGCGCGCCGGCGGCACAGTACTATGCCACCAACATCGAGCTCGATGACGTGGCCCGCCCCTCCTTTGTCCTCCACAGCCCCAACGCTGAGCCAGTTGCAGTGAAGCTGCAGGTATTTGGTTCCCACCAGGTGTCTAATGCACTGGCCGCGGCAGCCGCAGCCATCGAGCTGGGGGTATCGGCAGCCACGGTAGCGGCTGCGCTGTCTGGGCACCGCCTAGCCTCCGAGCACCGCATGGACGTGCGCACGCGCCGCGATGGCGTCACCATCATTGATGATTCCTACAACGCCAACCCGGATTCGATGCGCGCGGCGATTGCCGCCTTGGCCTATACCGCAGCAGCACGCCCCGATGCCCGCTCCATCGCGGTGCTTGGTGAGATGGGAGAGCTCGGCAGCGATGCCGAACAATCGCACCGCCAGCTCGGGGAGATATTGGCCAAATACCACGTGGAGCACCTCGTCGCGGTGGGGGAGAACCCCAACTGTCGGGCAATGACTGAGGCGGCTGCGCAGCAAGGTATAAATACAATGGTGTGCGCCGATGCCGCGGCTGCCGCTCGGGCGGTCGACGGCATTCTGCGCGCGGCCCCGGCAGGGGTCGATGATTGGGCTAGCCGTAGCGTTAAGGACGTGGTCTTGATTAAGGCCTCCAATGCCCAGCGCCTCTGGTTGGTCGCGGAGCAGCTGAACCACAGCTAGCCGCTAGAAAGGACTTCAAGCTCGTGACTCAGATCATCATCGCTGGTGCGGTTAGCTTCCTCGTGGCGATCTTTACCACCCCGGTTCTCATCCGATACTTTTCCGACTCCGGTCGCGGTCAAGAGATCCGCGAGGACGGACCCAAGTCCCACCTGCGGAAGCGGGGTACGCCGACGATGGGCGGCCTGGCTATTCTGGCCGGTATCTTGGTGGCTTATCTCGTGGTTGGTTTTTATGGAATGCTGACGGGCCACGGGGGGTTTACTGCTTCGGGTCTGCTCGTCCTCGGACTGACGCTGGGCTTGGGCGCGGTGGGATTTGCGGATGACTTCATCAAACTCTTCCGGAAGCGCAACCTAGGTCTCAACAAGACCGCGAAGCTGGTCAGCCAGCTGGTACTGGCCCTCCTCTTTGGCTTTCTTGTGCTGCGTTTCCCCAATGATGCGGGCCTGACTCCTGGCTCCACCAAGCTGTCGTTCATCCGCGATTTGAAAACTTTCGACTTTGCGGTTGGCGGCGTTGTGATCGGAACCATCGTGTTCTTGATCTTCATGTACTTCCTCATTGCGGCGTGGTCGAACGCGGTCAACCTCACCGACGGCCTCGACGGTCTTGCCGCAGGAGTGACGGCGATTGTCATGGGCTCCTACTCGCTGATGACCTTCTGGCAGTTCCGCTATTCCTGCGCCACCAACTTTGCGGCAGGCTGCTACCAGGTGCGCGATCCCCTCGATCTCGCCGTGCTCGCGGCGGCGGGCCTCGGTGCCTGCCTCGGCTTTTTATGGTGGAATGCCGCGCCCGCCAAGATCTTCATGGGAGACACCGGCTCCCTGGCGCTCGGCGGATTGGTTGCCGGCATTTCGGTCACCAGCCGTACCGAGCTTCTCATGGTGATTATCGGCGCCCTGTTCGTTATCGAGACGGTGTCCGTTGTCATTCAGATCGTGGTCTTCCATTCCACCGGCAAGCGCTTCTTCCGCATGGCCCCGATCCATCACCACTTTGAAAACGGCGGTTGGGCGGAGACTGCTGTGGTTGTCCGTTTCTGGTTGCTGGCCGCGATGGCGGCGATGGCCGGCGTGGCCATCTTCTACGGTGAATGGCTGACCTCCACAGGTATAGGTGTCGGCGCATGACGCGCCCCGACTTCCTCTCTGGCCGGGTCCTCATCGCCGGTGCCGGCGTTTCCGGCCGCGGCTGTGCTGCGGTCCTGGACCACCTAGGCGTGGACGTCACGGTGGCTGATGGAAACCAGGAATCCCGCGCTCGCCTCGCCGCCGAGCTCGACGTTGCCACCGTGGACACAGCAGCAGTAGACCTGTCGGATTACTCCCTCGTCGTGACCTCGCCGGGGTGGCGCCCGGATTCGCCGTTGCTCGCCGCCGCAGCTTCCCGCGGCCTTGAGGTCATCGGTGACGTGGAGCTGGCCTACCGCCTTGACCAGGCAGAGGTATTTGGGCCCTCCCGCCGCTGGCTCGCGATCACAGGTACCAACGGCAAGACCACAACGACGGGGATGCTCGCTGCCATCATGGCCGCTGACGAGCAGCGATCCGGGCAGCGCGCGCAGGCCGTAGGAAATATCGGGGTCTCGTCTTTTGATGCCCTGGCCGCCGAGCCCCGCGTGGATATCCTCGTCGCGGAACTGTCCTCGTTCCAGCTGCACTGGGCCTCCCAGCTGCGCCCGGATGTGGGAGCGCTGCTCAACCTCGCCGATGACCACCTCGATTGGCACGGCTCCTTCGAGGCCTACGCGGCGGATAAGGCGAAGATCTTGCGCGGCACGCACGCCGTTTATGGAAAGGACGACGAGCACGTTCGAGCGCTTGCCGCCTCTCTATCCAGCGCCACCGCCTTTACCCACGCCGAGCCCGCCCCGGGCGAAGTCGGCGTGAGCGCCGGCAGCCTCGTGGTCAATGAGGTCGCCGGACTGCACGCGGCAGTGGTGGAGGATGTCACCACCATCCAGCCCGCAGGTCTTGCTGGGGTGCTGGATGCCGCTGCTGCCGCGGCGGTTGCCGCGCTTGCCGGCGCTCAGCCTGAGTCCATCGCGGAGGGCCTCGACGCCTACGTGGTGGCCGGGCACCGCGGTGAGGTTGTCCACCGTCATGGTGGCGTGACCTACATCGACAATTCCAAGGCGACGAATCCGCACGCCGCGGAGGTGGCCATGCGTGGTCTTGACTCCGTGGTGTGGGTCGCCGGTGGTCAGCTCAAAGGCGCAGATGTCTCGGACCTCCTGCGTACCCACGCTGCGCGGCTGAAGGCGGCGGTTCTGGTGGGCGTCGACAAGCACGTGCTGGCCCAGGCCCTCGTCAAGGCGGCACCCCACGTGCCTCTCGTCATCGTGGACAGTCATGACCCGCAGATCGCTATGGACCAGGCCGTGAGCGCCGCCGTGCAACACGCCGAAGCCGGCGATACCGTACTTTTGGCGCCCGCTGCGGCATCGTTGGACATGTACACCGGAATGAGCCAACGCGGCGACATGTTTGCCGCCGCTGCCCGCCGCCTCGCCCGCTAGCTAGGAGCACCCAGAAGCCGTGACTGCCACCAGCACCCAGAAGCCACACCGCACGCTGGGCCACCGCCTGCGTGATCTTCGCGAGCGCCTGCGCGCCTACCCGGGGCTTGACTACCTGATGCTGCGCATCGCGATCTTCTCGCTCATCGGCATCGGCGTACTCATGGCCTTCTCTTCGTCGATGGCGACGTCCCTGTCGGAGACCGATAGCCCGTGGTCGGCCGCTTTGCGCCAGTGCGTGTTGGTCGCCGCCGGCCTCATCGTGTTCTGGATAGGCCTCCGCATATCGCCGCGCACGTTGCGGGCGCTCGTACCGTGGTTCTTGGGGCTATCCATCCTGCTGCTTATCCTCGTGCTTGTGCCCGGTATCGGTACCGGCCGCGCGGAGGTCGGTTCACAGTCGTGGATCATGTTGCCGGGCGGTGTGGCCTTCCAGCCCTCTGAGTTCGCTCGCGTCGCCGTGGGTATGTATGGCGCCTCAGCGCTGGCGGATAAAACACATCGTTCGATGCGCTTGACGGATCCGTTCATGATGTATTCCATCATCGCCGGCATCATGTTCGTGCTCATCGTGGCCCAAGGTGACTTGGGCATGGGCGTATCCTTCGCTCTCATCGTGGTCTTCACCCTCGTATTCGCCGGCGTGAACTGGCGTGTGCCCGTCGTCGTCGGCGTCTTTGGCGCCATCGGCATGATCACTGTTTTCCTGGCGGGTGGATTCCGTTCGCACCGTTTCCACACTTACTTTGATGCGCTGCGCGGCAACATTGAGGACACACAAGGTACCGGTTTCCAGGCTTATCAGGGCTTTCTTTCGCTTGCCGACGGCGGCTTCTGGGGCGTTGGCCTCGGCCAATCACGCGCCAAGTGGTTCTACCTCCCAGAAGCCAAGAACGACTTCGTCTTCGCCATTATCGGTGAGGAGCTAGGCCTCTGGGGCGGTGCGCTCGTCATCGTGCTTTTCGCCGTGCTGGGCTACTTTGGGTTGCGTACCGCAACCCGCGCGCAGGACCAGTTCCAGTCCTTGCTGGCCGCCACGCTGTCGGTGGGTGTTGTCGTGCAGGCCTTCATCAACATCGGCTACGTCATCGGTGTGCTGCCGGTGACGGGTATTCAGCTCCCGATGATTTCTGCGGGTGGTACGGCTGCGGTCATCACCATCGGCTCGATGGGCCTGCTGTGCAATGTGGCACGCCACGAGCCGCTGCAGGTGTCCGCGATGCAGAACTTTGGACGTCCGCTCTTTGACCGTATCTTCTTCATCCCAGAGCCGACCCCGCCCAACGAGCGGCGCGGCGGGGCGCACCGTGCCCCGCGCGAGCGCGCAGATGCTCGGCGTTCCCAGCGCCCATACCGCGAGCGCTCCCAACGCCACGTGGAACGCAGCCGTGAGGAACGTTTCGGGCGTGCGGTGACGGGGCGCTCTCAGCGGTCGCAGGCGCCGCGCGTGGAGGGGCGGCGGGAGTATCGGCGCGGCGAGCGCCGGTAGCGCAGTGCGGCGCTGGTAGCGTGTAGTGCATGAATGACACGCCGATTTCCGTCGTCATAGCAGGTGGCGGCACCGCCGGACACATTGAGCCCGCGCTTGCGGTGGGGGAGGAGCTACGCCAACGCCACGGGGCGCGGGTCACCGCCTTGGGTACGCCGCGGGGTCTGGAAAGCGATATCGTGCCGGCTCGCGGTGTCGATCTGCGCATGATCACTCCGGTTCCTGTCCCGCGAAAGATCAACATTGACGCGGTGAAACTGCCCTGGCGGATTCTCAAGTCCGTTCGGGAAACTCGCGCGGTGCTTAAGGACGTCGGGGCCAACGCTGTGTTTGGCACCGGTGGTTACGTTGCGGCGCCGGCTTACCTGGCGGCGAAGTCTTTGGGCATTCCGTTCTTCGTTCTCGAGACGAATGCCTTGGCCGGTATGGCTAATAAGCTGGGCGTGCGTCTTGGCGGCACGGGAATCAACGCCCAAGAGGGTTCTGGCATGCCGGGCGAGGTCCTGGGCATTCCGGTTCGCCCGGGCTTGGCCGAGGACCCGGATGGTACGAAGGCCGCTGCTGCGCGCCAGAATTGGGACTTGGATGAAGGCCGCCCGACCATCGTGGTTACCGGCGGTTCGCAGGGAGCGGTGAGCATTAACACCGCCGTCGCCGGAGCGCTCGAGGACCTGTGCCGAGACTTCCAAGTGCTGCATGCCTACGGCAAGAAGAACACGGTGCCGACTGAGCACGAGCACTACACGGCCGTGCCCTATATCGATGACATGGCCGGCGCGCTTGCCGTTGCTGATGTGATGGTCTGCCGCTCCGGCGCGATGACCGTGGCTGAGGTGTCTGCGGCCGGCCTGCCCGCTATCTATGTGCCACTGCCGCACGGCAACGGCGAGCAAGCGTTGAACTCCCGGGCTCTGGTGGAAGCGGGAACCGCGGTCCAGATACCGGACGCGGAGCTTACTCCGGGGCGCCTTGTCGCCGAAGTTCGCGCTATCCTTGACCATCCCGACGCCCTTTCGGCCATGCGTGTCGCTGCCGATGCCAGCACCGCCGGCGATGCCGCCGCGGTGATCGCTGACCGAATCGCGCACCGCGTCGCCGCCGACACCCGCGGCTAGGCGCACAGTACAGGTTTATTAAAGAAGGAAATTTTCACCATGACTGATACCCCCGCCACCACGGACCTGTCCCGCGTCCACTTCGTCGGCATCGGCGGTTCCGGAATGTCCGGCCTCGCGCGCATCCTGGTTAGCCGTGGCGCGGTCGTCACCGGCTCGGACGTTAAGAAGTCGACGGCCGTTGACGTCCTCCGCGCGATGGGTGCGCACGTCGCCGTCGGCCACGCGGCTGAGAACCTCGATCTGGCCGGGGACAAGCCTACGGTGGTCGTCACCTCCTTCGCCGCCATCCCGCAGGACAACCCGGAGCTGGTGGCGGCACGGGAAGCCGGGATTCCGGTGATCCGTCGCTCGGACCTGCTGGCTGAGCTCATGGAAGGCCACCGTCAGGTGCTGCTCGCCGGCACGCACGGAAAGACCTCGACGACCTCTATGGCGGTCACCGCGCTCCAGCAGGCGGGGATGGATCCTTCCTTCGCCATCGGCGGGCAACTCAACCGAGCTGGGACCAACGCGCACGGCGGCACTGGCGACGCCTTCGTGGCAGAAGCCGACGAATCCGATGCCTCCCTCCTGCGCTACAGCCCCTTCGTGGCAGTCATCACCAACATCGAGCCTGATCACCTCGACTATTTCGGCACGGCAGAGAGCTACTATCGGGTCTTTGATGATTTCGCCGACCGCGTGGTTGAGGGCGGCTACCTCGTCGTGTGCCTCGAGGATGAGCATGCGGCCGCCACGGGTGAGCGGGCGGCTCAGCGCGGGATTCAGGTGCTGGGCTACGGCACGCGCAGCGAGGTAGCCGCGGATTCTTCCGTGCCGCTGGCAGCGGAGATCCTAGAAGAAACCGTCTCCGCCGCCGGCGCGCACGTCCGCGTTCGCTTGGCCCTGCCGGGGCAGGCGCCGCAGGAGTTGTCTTATGACTTGCACGTCCCAGGCCATCACATGGTGCTCAACTCGGCGGCGGCCCTGCTGGCCGGTGCGCTGGCTGGCGGAGACCCGGCGGAACTGGCTGCAGGCTTGACCGACTTTACGGGTGTGCGCCGCCGCTTCGAGTACCGCGGCAGCGCCCAGGGGATCCGCGTCTTCGATGACTATGCCCACCATCCCACGGAGGTGTCTGCGGTGCTCACCGCAGCGCGCGCGAAGGCGGACGCCGAGGGCGAGGGTGCGCGCGTGATCGCTTGCTTCCAGCCGCACCTGTACTCCCGGACCATGGAGTTTGACGCCGAGTTTGCTCGGGCCTTGGCGCTTGCCGACGCCGCCGTCGTCCTCGACATCTACGGCGCCCGCGAGAAGCCGGTAGAAGGAATTACCTCCCGCATTATCACCGACAAGATGCCCGAAGACATGCCGGTCATTTTCGAGCCTGATTTCTCTGAGGCTGCCGGCGACGTCATTTCCCTGGCGCAGCCCGGAGATATCGTCCTCACCATCGGCGCGGGAACGATTACCTACGTGGCGGGTGAAATTTTGTCGGCGCTAGAGAATGCGAGCGGCGCGGAGGAACCGAAGGAACCGAATGTCTAAAAAGACTGGGGCGCTCGCGCTAGGTGCGGTGCTTCTCGTAGTGGCGGTTGCTGCCGCGGCGGTGTGGCTTTTTCCCATCCTGAAGGTGACATCCTTCGAGGTCGTGGGAAATGATCACGTCGCGGCAGAAGAGGTCGAGCAGGCCAGTGGCGTCGTGAAGGGCTCTAATTTGGTGCGGCTGGATGCGCGCGAAGCTGCGCACGGTGTGGCCTCCCTGCCGTGGGTAGAAAGCGCGACGGTGTCGCGGGCCTTCCCGTCAACCGTCCACATCGAACTTGTCGAGCACGAGGCGGTAGCTTACGTGCGGGAGGGCGATAGGACGATTTTGGTGGACAACAACGGCAAGGAATTCGCGGAGGACGAAGCACCACCCGAGGCCGTGGAGCTGACGGGGCACACCGACTCCGGTTCGCCTGAGATGCAGGGGGCTGTCGACGCCGTCGCTGCGCTCCCCGCGCCGATTCGGGAGAAGGTCTCGACCCTCGAGATCAAGGACCGGTATTCGCTGACCTTCCGAACGGAGGATGACAAAACCATCTTTTGGGGTGCGTCGGAGGACAACGCGAACAAGGCCATTGCTTTCGAAGATGTGCTCAAGCTCGAGGGCGAATCCTGGAACATTTCTAACCCGTCGCTGGTGACTCGCCGCTAAGCGCGTCGCGAGTGGGGCGGGTGGGACGCCTGTTAAGAAAACCGCATGTCAGCAACCCTAAAGTAGAGGTTGAGGGTACCGACACGCGGCAAAATGTGCGCCGAAATTACCCCGTTGTCGTTAAAGATGGATGTAACCGCCTCTCAGAAAAAAGGGGCGCCTCCTCGTTTACATTAAAACCTTATTCGAAAGGCAAGAGACCCTCGTATGATCTCATCTAGCAACAACCTCGCGGACATCAAGGTCGTCGGCGTCGGCGGCGGCGGTGTCAACGCTGTCAACCGCATGATCGAAGAAGGGCTCAAGGGAGTCCAGTTCGTGGCGATCAACACCGATTCCCAGGCGCTGATTTTCTCCGATGCGGATACCAAGCTCGACATCGGTCGCGAGGCCACCCGCGGCCTCGGCGCGGGTGCCAACCCGGAGGTAGGTAAGACCTCCGCGGAGGACCACAAGACCGAAATCGAAGACGCCCTCCAGGGCTCCGACATGGTCTTTGTGACGGCTGGCGAGGGTGGCGGAACCGGTACCGGCGCCGCTCCGGTGGTCGCCTCCATCGCGAAGAAGATGGGCGCTTTGACCGTCGGTGTCGTTACCCGCCCGTTCAAGTTCGAGGGCGCGCGCCGCACCCGTCAGGCCATGGCCGGCATTGAGGAGTTGCGCGAGGTCTGCGATACCCTCATCGTTATCCCGAATGATCGCCTCATGCAGCTGGGCGGCGAGGAGCTGTCCATCGTCGAAGCCTTCCGCGCCGCCGACGAAGTTCTGCACAACGGTGTGCAGGGTATTACCAACCTCATCACCATCCCGGGCATGATCAACGTCGACTTTGCGGACGTTCGCTCCGTCATGTCCGACGCCGGCTCCGCCCTCATGGGCATCGGCTTCGCCCGCGGCGATAACCGCGCGCTCAACGCCGCCGAGCAGGCCATTAACTCCCCGCTGCTGGAGTCGACCATGGAGGGTGCCAAGGGCGTTCTGCTGTCTATCGCCGGTGGCTCCGACTTGGGCCTTCACGAAGTCAACGCCGCTGCCTCCATGGTGGAGGAGCGCGCCGACGAGGACGCCAACATCATCTTCGGCACCATCATCGATGACAACCTCGGTGACGAAGTCCGCGTCACCATCATTGCGACCGGCTTCGATGCCCAGGCCAACATGACCTCCCAGCCGGCACAGCCTGGCCAGACGCAGCAGCATGGTGCGGAGGCTACCCCGGCTGCACGCCCGGGTTCCCTCTTCGAGAACCGCGCTGAGGCACAGCCTGAGAGCCCCGCCGCGCCCCGCACCGAGGCCCCGCGCGAGGAGTACACCCGCGCCGAACCGCAGCGCGCTGACTCCCAGCGCATTGAGCGTGAAGAGTACGCCCCGCGTCACTCCTACGAGCGCGAGCAGCCGGCAGAGCCGGCCCCGTCGAGCGGACTATTTACCACCTCGGATCGCTTCCGCGGTGAGGACTACCGCCGCGGCGGCGACGATGAGTACCGTCTCTCGCGCCCCACGGAGCGTCGCGGCCGTGACTTCGACGATGACGGCGATGACGATCTCGACGTGCCATCCTTCATGCGCTAGTTCCAGCCAGCTACTCTGGAGTGCATGCCAGTAAACGAGGAAGCACACGCAGTACGACGCCCCGTCCGCATGGTTTTTACAAGCCGTGCCGGCGGGGCGTCGTCGTCGCCTTATGACTCTTTTAACCTCGGCGATCACGTTGGCGATGACCCCGCCGCCGTGGCCGCCAATCGCGAGCGGCTCCGCCGAGCCACGGGCTTAGAGGACATCGTGTGGATGGAACAGCTCCACACCAACACCGTGACGGTGGTGGGGGCCGAGCGCCGCGGCGTCGAGGAGCCCGTGCCGGCCACCGATGCCGTGGTAACCACCGAAAAGCGCTTGGGCCTGGGCGTTCTCGTGGCGGACTGCACGCCGGTGCTGCTTGTCGACGTCTCCGCGGGCGTCATCGGCGCCGCCCACGCCGGGCGCCTTGGCGCGCGCAACGGAATCGTCCGCAATACCGTCGATACCATGGTTGAGTTAGGGGCCCGCCCCGCCTCGATTCAGGTGCTCATGGGGCCGGCCGCTTCTGGGCGGAACTATGAGGTGCCGGAGGCGATGGCGGATGACGTCGAGAAGCATCTGCCAGGCTCCAAGACCCGCACGTCGTCGGGTACCTGGGGCGTCGACGTGCGCGCTGGGCTGATTCGTCAATTGATGGAGATGGGGGTTACGGCTATCGAATCGGACCCGCGCTGCACGATTGAGGACACAGATTTCTTTTCTTATCGCCGCGAGGGCGTCACCGGACGCCAAGCCGGCGTGATTTGGTTGGAGGATTAATGACGAACAACGATACTGCGCGCCGTGAAGAACTGAGGGCTGGTTTGGAGAGCACCCGCGCTGCTATTCACCGTTTCGCTGAGGCCGCTGGCCGCCCCGCCCCGCAGCTGCTGCCGGTGACGAAGTTTCACCCGGCCGAGGACATCGCGCTGCTAGCTGAGCTGGGAATCACGGATGTGGCGGAAAACCGTGAGCAGGAAGCGCGCGCCAAGGCGGAGGCTTTGCCCGAGATGCGGTTCCACATGATCGGCCAGGTACAGACCAAGAAAGCGAACCACGTGGCCCGGTGGGCGCATAGTGTTCACTCGCTCGACTCAGAAAAACTCGCCAGAGCACTCGACCGCGGCGTGGCTCTTGCCCAGGAACGCGGCCAGCGAGAGGACACGCTTCCGGTCTATATTCAGGTATCCGCCGACGGTGATACCGCGCGTGGCGGCTGCCCGCTAGAGAACGTACCTGCTCTGGTGGATCTGGTCGAAGATCTGGAGAACCTACAGCTGTGTGGGTTCATGGTGGTTCCACCGCTGGAAAGCGAACCGGCGGAGGTTTTCACCCAGGTGAGAGCATTGACGGATGAGGTGGCGGCCAAGCTTGGGCGAGACCTGAAAATGTCCGCCGGCATGAGCGCCGACATGGAGGCAGCGATTGCATCTGGAACGGATATCGTGCGTGTCGGAACCGGAATCATGGGAGCCCGCCCGCTAGGTTAATTGTCATTGTAAAACTGCATTACAAGACAGCAAATGAACAGAACACACTAGGTCAGAGGGAGACCCAGAATGTCACTGATTGATAGGACTAAAGAGTTCTTCGGGCTGGGCCCGATGGACATGGACGCCGACGATGCCTACTACGCCGACGAGCGCAGCTACAACGCTCCGGCCTACGCACCTTCCTACGAGAAGCAGGAAGAGGAGTTTGTCCCGACCATCGTGGCTCTCTCCCTCGTCTCCTTTGATGATGCAGCAAAGGTTGGCGGCCCCTTCCGTGACGGTGACGCAGTGGTCTTTGAACTCACCGATGCCGACCGCGGCTCTGCCAAGCGCTTCGTGGACTTTGCCGCTGGCCTCTGCTTCGCGTTGGAAGGCCGCATGAAAAACCTGACCAAGGGCATGGACACCAGCCGCAAGGTTTTTGCCATCGTGCCGAAGGGTGCTGATATCTCCACCGTGGAGCTGGAGCGAGCAGCACACCTGCGCTAGAGACGTCAGGCTTTAACCGCTTCATCGTTATTCTCCTCCGTGTTGGCTTAAGGGAGGCGGAAGGCGATGGGGCGGTTTCGTCGTTTTCATCGTGGGGCCTTATCGGAGAGTCATTCTCGGCGGCGGTATGGCTGCCGCGGTGCCGTCTCTGTACGCCGAGGGCGAACCTTAGGGCAGGGGAGTACCGCTGGCGGGGGTGATTCCGATAGGCTCAGGCATTGTGAGTGCTTTAGGTTCAATTCTCCTCGTCGCCGTGAGTCTTTACTCGTGGGTTTTGTTGGCGCGCATCGTTATTGAAATGATCCAGTCTTTTTCGCGCCAATTCAACCCGCCCCGCTGGTTCATGATGGTTGCTGAGGTGCTTTTCGTGGTCACCGATCCGCCGGTCAAGGCGCTGCGAAAGGTGATTCCGCCGCTGCAATTGGGCGGCATCGCGCTCGATGTTTCCATCATTGTTTTGTTCCTGCTTTTGTCCGTTCTTTCGCAACTTATTGCGTGGCTATTTTTCGGTACCAACGGACTTGCGGTGTAACTAACGGGTGTATTAAACCCTCCTGTTAACGTTGAGACTCGTGCCCGCGTTAGATAATGTGTTGATTCGGATACAATGAGTTACCACAATCCGTATTATTAACCGCATATGTACCCGGCCTCTGGACCCTCTAGAGGTTTGACCGATTCGTAAGGGGAAGAGAAGTCAATGCCACTGTCACCAGCTGATGTACACAACGTCGCTTTCAGCAAGCCGCCAATTGGCAAGCGTGGCTACAACGAGGACGAGGTCGATCAGTTCCTCGATCTCGTTGAGGATGCTCTTGCTCAGCTGCAGGATGAGAACGATGATCTCCACGCCCAGGTTGAGGAGCTGAAATCTCAGGCTCCAGCCGGCGCTGCCGGCGGCGCCGCTGCCGCTAAGGTCGACGAGGCCGCTGTGCGCAAGGAAGTCGAATCCAAGCTGCGCGCTGAGTATGAGGCAAAGCTGGCTGACTCCAAGAACGAGACTGCCAAGGCCAAGGAAGAAACCAAGCGCGCCCAGGAACAGGCGAAGGCCGCTCAGGCGCAGGACAATTCCGCAGAGCTCAAGGCCGCACGCGAGGAAGCTGCTGCTGCCAAGCGTGAGCTCGAGGCCTCCAAGAAGGAACTGGAGAGCACCAAGAAGGAGCTGGAGTCCGCAAAGAAGAACTCCGCAACCTCCACCACCGCATCTTCCGCTGCTGCCGTGGCTGGTGCAGGTGCTGCACAGTCCAACGCACAGGGCCTCGCCACCCCGGACACGCATATGCAGGCAGCCCGCGTTCTGGGCCTGGCGCAGGAGATGGCAGACCGCCTTACCAACGAGGCCAAGGCCGATTCCGAGTCCATGCTGGCGGAGGCCCGCACGGCTGCAGAGAAGCAGCTTGCCGACGCTGACTCTCACTCCAAGGCTCAGCTTGCTGACGCCCAGAAGCGCTACGACGCGCAGCTGCAGGAAGCCGATACCCGCTCCAAGAAGCTGGTGGCTGACGCCGAAAACAAGGCAAAGCAGACTGAGGCCGACGCTACGTCCCGCGCGGAGGCACAGATTCGCCAGGCTGAGGAGAAGGCAGCTGCCCTGCAGGCAGATGCTGAGAAGAAGCACACCGAGGTCATGAACACGGTCAAGCAGCAGCAGACCGCTCTGGAGGCCCGCATCTCCGAGCTGCGCACCTTCGAGCGCGAGTACCGTACCCGCCTCAAGACGCTGCTGCAGTCCCAGCTTGAGGAGTTGGAGTCCCGCGGCACCGCTGCCCCCAACGGTGAGGCCGGAAAGTCCAACAATTAATCTCTGAATGAGCGGCGTCCCTGCGGGGGCGCCGTTATTCTTTTCTGTAGGTATACGTCCGTAGGTATACATTCTTTGTAAGCACAGAGCCCTTAGTCATTGGTGGGGAAAGGAGAGCGCACATGCTCATCGGCGCATTGCTTCTGGCCTTTGTTGCTTTCTTGGCGTTCGTGAACTACATCCTCACCGCTGCTGAGTGGTCCTTGTACGTGCTCTTCGCTTCGGCTGGGGTGGGTATCGTCCTGTTCATCGCAGACACCGTGATCAAGCTGCGCCGCAAGCACGACGAGTAGCTCGGTCTCGCCGAAAATCTGTAACGCGCGCAGCTAAGGCACGACGAGTAGCCCTCGACCCAGTGGTAATTCTGGGTGGAGGGCTACTTCTGTGAAGTCGCTAGTCGTCTCGCTCCCCGGAGTTTGGGAATAACCCGGGTGGCGCTTGCAGCGGCGTGGGTGGCGGGGGAGGGCCGTACGTTCTCTTCGCTTTTCCCCTGACCCGAGCCATGCGGCCGCGACCCGGCGGCGCATTCGGATCGTCCTGGTTCACCCCATTGTGATACGGACAGAGCATCACCAAGTTTTCCTGGTTGGTGTACCCGCCGTTCTTCCACGCGATGAGGTGATGAACTTGACATTCATCGGCCGGCTTCAGGCAGTCATCCCAAGCACAGACTGGGAACTCGGCCATAGCCATGATGCGCTGCTTGATGCTGGCCGAGCGCTCCTCGTAGTAGAGGTTGACCGGCCCGTGATAGGGATGAAAAAGAGTCGCGAGCGCGCCGTCTTTATCGATTTCACCGGCGATGACCTTGTTGAGGTACTCTGCCCCGGTCATCGTGGCGCCATTGGTCATCTGGAGGGTGATTTCTTCGCCGTCACCGTCGAGAATTTTCGTCATTGCATCCAGCGGCACAAGGATATTGGTCTGCAAGCCGCGGCGCGGTGCAGCGCCTTTGAAGAAGGCCTCGCGGATGGACTCGAGGGGACGTGCCGGGTCGACGGCGTCGTTAAGCTCTGCAATCAGTTGCGAGGGGCCCGTGATCGCCATCGTCCACGGTGCATTGCGGCGGCGGTAGACAGTCACGCCCTCCTTCGGCGTGGGCGGTGCTGAGTGTTCCTTGAGCTTCTTCTTCGCCAGCGCCTCCATGGCGAGGGTGTCAGCGCTCGTTCGGCAGAGTTCTAGACGCAGCTTCCAGCCCAACGCTTGTGTTTTGGCTTTGCGGGCATAGCGGTCGATGACCTCCAAGGTAGGCAAAGAATGCTTGCGTTGGCGCGCTGCCTTCACTGCGTCGCGTTGCATCCGCGTCATGGCGGTTTTGCCAAAGAAGCTCGTATACAGCCGTGCCAACTCCGCGGCGGTTTTGTCTGGGGATCCGGCGGCGATGAGGTCTGCTTCAGACATGCCTTCGCACTCGGCGACGACATCGATGCCGGCCCCGAGTGCGTTAAGGAAAGTCTGCAGTGCGCTCATGACAGTGGAGCTTAAAACACCTTATGACCTGCGCGCATTAGAAAAAATGTTCCTGTGGAAAACCTTATCCCAGGTGCCTCTTTCGTGTACTGGCGTTTCTATTTTGGGGCTTTCGGGAACCTGCGCCTGTGAAAACTTGACCGGCTCGCTATACTTTTAGGCGTATGCAGTGAGCCGGCTATCACCGGGGAGCATTCCGGAAGAACGTGCTTTGCGCTTAGCGGAGCATTATTAGAACCGGGCGGGTAGGGACCGTCATCTCCTTCACATCAACGAAGCGGGGCGCCTCGGCGCCCAAGCGGGGTGGTACCGCGAGCCGTAAGGCGCGTCCCCGCCACAGCGAACGAGTGAAGGAATTTTTAGATGAGTAATAACCCCGCGAACGTCGGCAGCGTTTATCCCAAAGTCGATATGACTACTGGGTCTTCCCGTTTCCCCGATATGGAGCAGGAGGTCCAGAAGTACTGGAGGGCCGACGACACCTTTAAAGCCAGCCTCGAGCAAACCGAGGGCTGCCCCGAATACGTCTTTTATGATGGCCCTCCCTTTGCCAACGGCCTGCCACACTACGGCCACCTGTTGACCGGTTACGTCAAGGACATCGTCCCGCGCTACCGCACTATGGCCGGCAACCACGTTCCGCGCGTCTTCGGCTGGGACACCCACGGCCTGCCAGCGGAGCTGGAGGCAGAAAAGCAGCTCGGCATCACCGACAAGGCCCAGATCGAGGAGATGGGCCTGGAGAAGTTCAACGAGTACTGCGCCAAGTCCGTCCTCGAGTACACCGATGAGTGGGAAGAGTACGTCAACCGCCAGGCTCGCTGGGTGGACTTTGAAAACGGTTACAAGACCATGGACTTGAACTACATGGAGTCCGTGATGTGGGCGTTTAAGGAGCTCTATGACAAGGGCCTGATCTACCAGGGCTTCAGGGTTCTGCCGTACTCCTGGGCTGAGCACACCTCGCTGTCGAACCAGGAGACGCGCCTGGATGATTCTTACAAGATGCGTCAGGATCCGACCCTGACGGTGACCTTCCCGGTAGCGGGCGCTGTGGAGGGAAGCGCGGCGGAGAAGACGTTGGCGGATAACGCCGAGCTTGCCGACGCCTCCTTCCTCGCCTGGACCACCACCCCGTGGACCCTGCCGTCCAACCTGGCTTTGGCGGTCCACCCGGAGGTCGACTACGTCCTGTTCAAGGCCACCGAGGGCGACTTTGCTGGCCGCACCTTCATCATGGCCGAAGCGCTCACCGGCACCCTGGCCAAGGAGCTGGGTGAGGCGGAAGTTCTCAAAACGTTCAAGGGCGCTGAGCTCGAGGGCTTTAAGTACCAGCCCATCTTCGATTTCTTCCCGGATGTCGAGAATGCCTACCAGCTGCTGCTCGCAGATTACGTCACCACTGAGGACGGTACCGGTGTGGTCCACCAGGCTCCGGCCTTCGGTGAGGACGATATGCTCACCTGCCAGAAGTACGGTGTGGGCCTGGTCATTCCGGTGGATGAGGATGGCAAGTTCACCTCGCAGGTGCCACCTTACGAGGGCCAGCTGGTCTTCGACGCTAACAAGGGCATCATCAAGGACCTGAAGGAAGCTGGCCGCGTGGTGCGCCACGTGACCATCGAGCACTCCTACCCGCACTCCTGGCGCTCCGGCGAACCGCTCATCTACATGGCGCTGCCTGCATGGTTCGTCAAGGTGACCGAGTTCCGCGACCGCATGGTGGAGCTCAACCACAACGAGATCGAATGGCTGCCGGAGCACATCCGCGACGGCCAGTTCGGCAAGTGGCTGGAGGGCGCACGTGATTGGAACATCTCCCGTACCCGCTACTGGGGCGCTCCGATCCCGGCGTGGATCTCCGATAACCCGGAGTACCCGCGCGTGGATGTCTACGGCTCCTTGGATGAGCTGGAGCGTGACTTCGGCGTGCGCCCGACCAGCCTGCACCGCCCGCACATCGATGAACTGACTCGCCCGAACCCGGATGATCCGACGGGCAAGTCCACGATGCGCCGCGTGCCGGACGTGTTGGACTGCTGGTTTGAGTCCGGCTCGATGCCGTTTGCGCAGAAGCATTACCCGTTTGAGAACAAGGAGTGGTTTGAGACCCACTCGCCGTCTGATTTCATCGTGGAGTACTCCGGTCAGACCCGCGGCTGGTTCTACGTCATGCATGCGCTGTCCACCGCGCTCTTTGACCGCCCGGCCTACAAGAAGGTTGTGGCCCACGGCATCGTTCTGGGCAATGACGGTTTGAAGATGTCCAAGTCCAAGGGCAATTACCCGAACGTCAACGAGGTCTTTGACCGCGATGGTTCGGATGCCATGCGCTGGTTCCTCATGTCCTCGCCGATCCTGCGTGGTGGCAATCTCATCGTCACCGAGCAGGGCATCCGTGAGGGCGTGCGCCAGGCCATCCTGCCGATCTGGAATGCCTACACCTTCCTGCAGCTCTACGCTTCCCAGGACGCGACGTTCGATGTCAGCTCCACCAACGTTCTGGACCGCTACATCTTGGCCAAGACGCATGACTTGGTAAAGAACACGAATGATGCGCTGGCGAATACCGATATTGCTACGGCAACCGAGGAGGTTCGCCTCTTCGCCGATGCACTGACCAACTGGTACGTGCGCCGCTCCCGCGACCGTTTCTGGGAGGGCGAGGAGACCCACGCGGAGGCCTTCAATACCCTCTACACGGTGCTGGAGACTGTGTCCCGCGTGGTGGCTCCACTGCTGCCGCACGTGGCTGAGGTCATCTACCGCGGCCTGACCGGTGAGCGTTCCGTGCACCTGGCGTCTTACCCGAAGGCTGAGGACTACCCGGCGGATGCAGGACTCGTGGCCGCCATGGATGCTACCCGCGCGGTGGCATCTGCAGCGTCGTCTGTGCGCAAGTCCAATAAGCTGCGCAATCGCCTGCCGCTGCCGAAGCTGACCGTGGCGATGCCGGATTCGGCTCGCTTGGCCGACTTTAAGGACATCATCCGCGATGAGGTCAACGTGAAGGACGTTGAGCTGACCGATGATGTCGATGAGGTCGGCACCTTCGAGGTTGTCTGCAACGCCAAGGTGGCGGGCCCGCGCTTGGGCAAGGACGTACAGCGCGCCATCAAGAACTTGAAGGCGGGCAACTACGAGCGCGACGGCGAGGAGGTTATCGTTGACGGCGATATCCGCCTGACCCCGGATGAGTACACGGAACGTCTCAAGGCTGCGAACCCGGAGTCCACGGCGCGTGTGGACGGCGTGGATGGCCTAGTGGTATTGGATACCAACGTCAACGAAGAGCTGGAGGCTGAGGGCTGGGCCGCGGATGTCATCCGCGGCCTGCAGGATGCCCGCAAGGCCGAGGACTTCGTGGTCACTGACCGCATCACCGTGGCCCTCTCTGTCCCCGCGGAGAAGGAAGAGTGGGCCAACCGCCACCGCGAGCACATCGCGGCAGAGGTACTCGCCGTCGACTTCACCGTGACGACCGAGGCCCTCGAGGCTAGAGCTGGCCAGAATGTCCACGACGTTCTTAAGGGCGTAACCGCCACGGTGGCTAAGGCCTAAGACGGCAACAGCGACGTTAACGGTCGCAGAAAAAGCTCTGCCTCCCGGATGTGGGAGGCGGAGCTTTTAGCGTCTGTGCACAGGTAGCGCAGTGCGGCCCAGGGGAGGGCGCCCGACTGGTGGGGGCCGGTGTTAGCGGCGAGTGCCGGGCAGGTGCGCGCGCCAAGCAAGGATGACATTGATGAGGCAGACCAGAGCCAAGAAGCTACCGATGCTGAACAACGCGGTGAAACCAAGGTAAGGTGCGAGGGCGCTGAAAGCCATCGGGATGAAGAAGCCGGTGTAGGAAATGGAGTAGTACACGGCGGTCAGACCGGCGAGCTCACGCTCGCCCGCGATGCGTTGGACCTCCGACAAGCCGGCGACGAGTGCCAGGCCGTATCCTGCGCCCATGGTCGCGGCGGCGGCGATGCCGAGCGGCAGGGAGAGCGAGTGGGCGGCGAAGGCTCCGAGGATGGCGCCGACGGTGATGACGAACATGGCCAGCGCCGAGGCGCGCGCAGACTTATGGGTATCCACCAGTCGGCCCAACATCTGGACAGCGACACCGCACCCCAGGGTGATAACGGTCATCAGGCCGGAGAAAGCGATGGGGGCATCGCCTGCCGAGTCGGACAACAGCTGTGGCAGGAGCGCATAGGCCGCTCCCGCGCAACCGAATACCCACGGGGCCACAGGGACGACGACGCGTAGGAAACGCTTGTGAGCAACGGCGGGAATGTGCAGCATCTCCAGCATGTCGCGCCCCCGAAGCTCCAAGATGGTGGTCTTGACGTCGCCCCGGGTGGGCTGGCGGGTCTCCGGAGTATGCAGGATCCACACGGCGGTCAGCAACGTAAGCAGCATGTGGAGGATATAAGCCGTGTGCGTCGGCCACGGACCCCACTGGGCGAGCACCGAAGCGATGCCCGCGCCGACGAGGAAGCCGGCAGTCAAACACAAGGAAGCCTTGCGGGCGCCCGCCGCCGGGTCACCGCCAGCCCTCGTGATGAGCTCCGTAATCCACGTTGAGCCCACGGCCATGACCAAGCCCAAAGCCATGCCGCATAGGACACGCCCCAGCGCGATGATGAGTGGCTCGTTGGGCGCGATGGACAGCAAGAAAGACCCCGCCAAAGACAGCGGCGCTGCGGGGAGCAACAGGGGGCGGCGGCCAAGCAGATCGGACAGTGGGCCGCCGATCAGAAGGGCGGGGATGATGCCCACGACGTAGGCGGCCAAGAGCCCGTTGACCGTCACCTGGGAAAAGTTGGAGGTCTCGCGGTACATCACCAGCAGCGGGGTGAACTCGTTTCCGCCCCACGCCACGGCGATCATGGAACCGGCGACGGGGAACCACGCGCGCGGCGACAGCGGCGTTCCGTCCGAGTGGATAGGCGAGCGCGAGGAGGTGGGGCTTTCGGCAGCGTCGGTGTCCAGAATGGCGTCGTGCTCGGTGGTGGGCGCCTCGACAGCAGGGTTCGAATGCGCAGAGACAGTCACAGTTGCTTCCTTGAGGAGTTGAGGTGGGAGTGGAGTTCGGTGAGGTAGGAGTCGATGTCGCCGGAGCGGAGGGCGTCGGCAAGCAAGGCGTGTTGAGCTACGAAGGCGCGTGCCTTCTCGACGCTGCGGCCAATGGCGGTGGCAGTGAAGCGTTGTTGACGCTCGCGCAGCGTGTGGCCAAGGTGCGCCAAGAGGCGGTTGCCGCCGTTGTCCATGATGGTCTGGTGGAACTTTGCGTCCAGTTGGGCGTAAGTGCGCAGATCAGAGTTGTCGAGGGCGGCTTTCTGTTCCTCGATCGTGGCATCGAGGACATCAGCGATAAGGCCACGCTCTTCGGCGGGGAGCTCGCAGATGTGGCGGGCAGAATTCTCGTCCACGAGGAGGCGGGCTTCGTAGACCTCACGGATCTCGCGGGGGCTGATGGGGACGACCAACGCGCCGCGTTTGGGGTAGAGCTTCAAAAACCCCTCTACCTCCAAGCGGAGAAACGCCTCACGCACCGGGGTGCGACTCATTCCTAGCTCGGCGGCAAGGGCGGCTTCGGAGAGCATGTCCGAGTCATCGACCTCGTCATCGATGATGCGGCGCTTGAGGTGCTCATAGGCCCTTTCTGCGGCAGGTACCTTGTCTTTCTGCATGCATACATGATGCATGCATGCGGGTCTTAGTGTCTAGTACTACACGCCAATCGTGGGGCATAGATCACTCATGCCGCGCGTGAGAGCTAGTTCTCTTTGCCTGCCGAGGGCTTCCTTGTGGATGCGAATATATGTTTTAGACTTGTAGCTATGCAGCGCTGGGTTCTTCACATCGACATGGATGCGTTCTTTGCCTCGGTGGAACAGCTCACCCGCCCCACCCTGCGCGGCCGGCCGGTGTTGGTGGGAGGGACATCCGGCCGCGGGGTCGTCGCGGGTGCGTCCTACGAAGCGCGCGCTTATGGTGCGCATTCCGCCATGCCCATGTTCCGCGCGCAGCAGCTTGTGGGTTATCGAGCCGTGGTGGTGCAACCGCGCCGGGCGGTCTATTCGGCAGCCTCGCGCCGGGTGTTTGGGATTATTGCGCAGCACGCCGGGGTAATCGAACAACTATCTATCGATGAGGCCTTTATGGAGCCTGAGGCACTCGTCGGTGCCTCACCAGCCGAGGTCCGCGAGTGGGCAGAGAACCTCCGCCGCGTGATTCGAACGGAGACGGGCCTTCCCAGTTCTATCGGTGCGGGTGCGGGAAAGCAGAGCGCGAAGATCGCCTCCGGAGAGGCCAAACCGGATGGTACCTTCGTGGTCCCGCAAGAACGCTTCGATGAGCTTATTCACCCGCTGCCGGTGGGCAAGCTCTGGGGTGCGGGCCCAGTTACGCAGCAGAAATTGGCCGCCATCGGAGTGGAGACTATTGGCCAGTTGGCGGCGATGAGCCGCAAGGAAGTCGAGATTTCACTCGGCAGCGTGGTGGGGGTGCAGCTGTGGGAGCTTGCCCAGGGAATTGATGAGCGCCCCGTCGCCCCGCGCGCGATTGCCAAACAGATCTCCACCGAATTCACCTACCCAACGGATCTGCGCACGGCGGCAGAGGTAGATGCGGCGCTGATTCGCGCGGCGCAGGGTGCTCATTCTCGTTTGCTCAAGGATGGGCGCGGCGCGCGCACGGTGACGGTGAAGCTGCGGATGGCAGATTTTCACATCGAGTCACGCTCAGCCACCTTGCCCTACGCCACCGATGACCTGAAGGTGCTCGAAGCCAAAGCGTTGAGCTTGGCCCGCTACCCGGAAGAACTCGGACCGATCAGGCTGGTGGGGGTGAGCTACTCAGGACTGGAAGAGGCCCGCCAAGACGTGCTCTTTCCGGAACTGGACCGTGAGATTGTGCGCCGGGCACCGGACACGGACTACGAAACCGGGGTCAGTGATTATCTGCCTGGGACGCCATCTGCCCCCGAGAGTGTTTCCCCGGCGGGTGGAGCTGCGGATTCCGAAGAATCGCTGAGACACCGGTGGCGAGCGACCCAAGACGTCTACCACCCCGACTTCGGCCACGGCTGGATTCAGGGCGCGGGCCACGGGGTGGTCAGTGTGCGCTTTGAAACCCGCGCTACGGGCCCGGGGTTCGTGCGCTCCTTCGCGGCTGAGGATGAAGACCTCCGCCCCGCCGACCCGCTGGACTCACTGGCGTGGGAGGACATCCCGCCGGATGAAGACGCCGACCCCGAGGACGCGGTAGAGGCCCCACCACGAGAGGACAGCTAGCCCGCGGTATAGGTCGTGGCAGGCGGGGTCGAGCTAAACATCTCGCCCACCGGAGTACCCGTGGCGAGGGCAGCGGCGAGCATGATGCGGGCTTGGCCTGCGCGGAATCCGCCGGAAGCCACCGCGCCCATTTCGCCCAAGGTGGCTCCACCGCCTGCACCGCCATAGGCCAGCTTTGTCACTCCATAAGGCGTGCGGGTGCTAATCACCACGGGCACACCCGCCTGTAGCGCGCGGGTTACCCCAGCACCCATCTCCGCGCCCATGTTGCCCGAGCCCATCGCCTCGATGACGAGGCCGGAGGTGTGGGGGAGGGAGGCGTCGACAAGCGTGGCGCCGGCGCCCGGGTAGGCCGCGATGATCTCAACGGGGTGATTGGCCAAGGGCACCAGGGGGAGGGGCTCTAAGGAGGTTTCTCCCACCGGCAGCTCCTCAAAGCCGTTGAGCTGCGATGTGTGCCACTTGCGCGCACCGCGCCCAGGGATGGTGCGGCCGCCAAACTGCACCCACACACCCGGCTTCCCAGCGCGCAGAAGCTCATAGGCCTCGCGCAGGTTGCGCGGCCCATCACCATCCGGGTGGTCAAAGGCGCGCTGCGCGCCCGTGAGCACGATGGGGCCCGCACCGAGATCGAAGAGAGACAACGCTAGGGCGGTCTCTTCCAAGGAATCGGTGCCATGCGTGATGAGTACGCCGTCGATGTCCGGGCGGGCCAGCTGGTCACGTACGCACAGCAGCAGCTCATCGAGGTCTGCCAAAGTAATCGAGCTGGAGTCCAGGGCGCGGAACTCCACCACCTCGATATCGTGAGGGCTGCCCGCAGTACCTAGGGATGCGGCCAGCTGCTGGCCGCTGACGGTGGGGACGAGGGAGCCGTCACGGACCGTCGTGCAGGCGATGGTGCCACCGGTGGCGATGAGTGCAAAAGTCATGCCAGCAGGCTACTACAGGCGCGCACCTGCGCGGGAAACCCAGGGTGAAGCTCGCGGGCGCTAGAGTAAAAGGGATGAACCACGATCCCCAACGTGAGGAGTATTTGTGAAATCCTTCAAGCTGAGCGCCGCCGTCCTGGCTTTGGGCGCCGCGACTGCCCTGTCCGCCTGCTCGTCTTCCGACGACGGCGCGGCCGAGAACAGCACCGCCGCTAAGCCCTCGGGCGAAACCTCCGCCTCGCAGGTTGTCTCCACCGAGATGCCCTCCGTGGAGGAACTCAACGAGATCCTGGCCAAGGCCGCCGACCCGAACCTGCCGCAGGAAGAGAAGGTGCAGCTGGTGCAGGGCAGCGAAACGGCGCCGGAGCTTTTCGACGTCATGTCGCAGTCCCAGGCCGAATCCGGTGCCACCTTCGAGGTCGTGGCCCCGGTCATCCCGGGCCTCGTGCCGGATTCCGCGCTCGCTACCGTCCACATCAACACCCCTGATGGCCAGCAGCAGACCGCTGACCAGGTGGAGTTCATCAACGAGGGCGGCACGTGGAAGCTGTCTAAGACCTGGGCTTGTGTCTTGGTCACCAACATCGTCCCGCCGGAAGAGGTCCCGGAGATGTGTGCCGATTCCGTACCGGAAGATGCTGGCGCCGAGGAAGGCGCCGGCATGGAGGACGGCGCTGAGGCGCCTGCCGACGCCCCCGCGGAAGGTGCCGAGGCTCCCGCCCAGTAAAACAGGGTTTCATAACTTAAGCGCCCGCCACTCACTGGTTCTCATGCCAGCCAGGTGGTGGGCGCTGCCTTGTGTGGAGGCTGCATCGCGGTGATCTCGCGCGGGGAAGGCGGTGCGCAGCGGGCTAGTCGGTGGTGAACTCCATCTCGGTGGCGCTGGTCTGCACCACGCGAAGATCAGAGCCTTCTGCACCATAAGAAATGGCGGTGGTCACGGAGACATCGCCAGCGGTGGGGAGCGGCTTGGTTAGATCAACGGTAACGGAGCCCTCCGAGGTCGACGTGTGGTCCGTAACCTTCAGCTCCTTGCCACGCAGCTCCTCGGGGGCGTCGGCGCCGTCGAAGGACAGTGCGCCCAGGGAAGGCCGCTGCTCAATCTTCACGCTGAGCTCAGCGATATCCCCGTCCAGCTTGTCCAAGGTATAGGTCGTGGTTTGCAGCAGCGTGGATTCACCGGTGACGCGCGATTCCACCATCCACCTGGCACCAGGGCCGATTTCCTCATCCGGGAAGACGATGGGCAGGGAGGTCAGGCTGGTGATAGCGCGCTCGACTGTGCTGCGGGCCTCGTCGGTCGCTGCCCGCGGGGCCGCCAGGCGCAGAGAATTCATCTGTCCGGTATCCGTACCACGCCACCCAAACTGGAAACCCTCGGCGGATGTGACGTCCGTGCCGTCAGCCTCAGGCTTGCCCACAGTGACGAAGGCGTTGCGGCTAGCCGGCAACTGGCCTTCGACATTCTCGGTGGCAGCTTCCACCGAGGCTTGCAGCGGAAGAGTGACCTTGTCCTTGGTCGCCGGCGAAGGAGCGGTGCTGCCGTCCTTGCGCAATTGCTGGTCGAAGCCCGTGGCGACCTCATAGGTCAGCTCTTGCGATGCGTCGAGATCCTTGTACGCCAAGACTGTGCCGGCGCCCTCACCGGGTTCCAGAAGAGTGACGCGCGGGGCGTCGAGGGCTAAGCCCACTGGCTCCTCGACTGGCTTGGCCGGCTGGGAATAGGAACAGCCGCTCAGCGCGCCGGCGACTCCCAGGACGGTGGCGGACAGGACTGCTAGGGCTCTCACACGAAACACGCATTCCAAATTACCGGATGAGCCTGTTTAGAATGGAACGGGTGAAAGCAAGGAGTTATATCGGAGTGATGGTTGCGGTGGTGCTCGGTGTGGCCGCCGTCGACCAAGCCGTGAAGGCGCTGATGCTGTCCATCCTCACTGAAGGTGAAGCGTTGCCGGTAATCGGTGACTGGTTCCGTTTCTACCTTCTGTTTAACCCCGGCGCCGCCTTCTCTATGGGCGGGGAGGGCTCGACGTGGCTGTTTACCACGATCCAATTGGTCTTCATCATTGGTGTGGCCATCGCCGCCCCGCGCATTCACGATAAGTGGCAGGCGATAGGTCTGGCGATGATCGCCGGAGGCGCCCTGGGTAACTTCATCGACCGCCTCGTGCGTGAACCAGGGTTTTGGTTTGGGCACGTGGTGGATTACATCTCCGTGGGCAGCTTCGCGGTTTTCAACATTGCGGATGCAGCCATTACCTGTGGCGTCGTGGTCTTCATTGGTGCGATGTTCTGGGCTGAGATGAAAGAAAAGCCACAAGAGCAGGAAGCGGGGGAAGCTTGATGCGCGAAAGTCGTAGGTTGCCGGTGCCCGAGGGCCTCGATGGCATGCGCGCGGATGCCGCCCTGGCCAAGCTCTTGGGTATTTCGCGGGCCCGGGTGGCCCAGTTGTGCGCGGCGGGAGACGTGGAAATCGATGGTGCCGCCGTGGGCAAGTCCGAGCGCTTAAGTGCTGGCGGCTGGATCGATGTCATGATGCCATCGCCGGAGGAACCGCTCATCCCCAAAGAAGAGCTGGTGGAGGGCATGGATGTTCTCTACGCGGACGAGGACATCATCTGCGTGTGCAAGCCCGTGGGTGTGGCTGCGCACCCCACGTTGGGTTGGGATGGGCCCACCGTCATCGGCGGGCTGCGGGCAGCAGGCTATGCGCTTGCCGACGCCGGCCCGACCGAACGCAAGGGTATTGTCCACCGTCTCGACGTGGGGACCTCAGGCGTCATGGTGGTGGCCGCCAGCGAGCGCGCCTACTCCCAACTCAAGAACGCCTTCCGCGAGCGCACCGTGCAGAAGACCTATCACGCCGTGGTGCAGGGCCTGCCGGATCCCATCGTGGGGACCATTGATGCACCCATTGGCCGTCATCCTTCGGCGGGCTGGAAATTTGGGGTCGTCGATGACGGCAAACCGGCCGTGACACATTACAAGCTGTTGGAGGCCTTCCGCGAGGCTAGCCTCCTCGAGGTTCATTTGGAGACCGGCCGAACCCACCAGATCCGTGTCCACATGTCCGCCACCGGGCATCCCTGTGTCGGCGATCCGATGTATGGCTGTGACCCGAACCTGGCCAAGCGTGTGGGGCTTAACCGCCAGTGGCTGCACGCGGTCGAACTCGGCTTTACCCACCCGGGAACCGGCAAGTGGTTCGAGTGCACTGCACCCTACCCGGACGATCTCAAGCACGCCGTGGAGGTTTTGCGCGGATGAGCCCGCAGCGACGCGCCAGCCAACGCATCTACCGGCGCCGCCGTGCCGCGGCGCTGGTGCTGTTGGCCGTGCTCGCCTTGGCAGTGGTGGTCGCCTTCGGGCTCTTCGGAACGCAGCCCAGCACGGCGGTGCAGGGAGACCAACTTGGCCCTGATGGCTCGGAGAGCGCGGCCGATTATCGGGAGCGCGCGGAGACCTCATTAGCGCACGCAACCGATCCGGCCTACGCGCTGGTGGGCTTTCGCGAGCCGCTGAGTCCGCAGGACGTGAGCGACGCCCTGCAGCCCATCGAGCGCATGGATGCCATCGTGATCGGGCTGGCCGCGCCCATCGCGGTCCCCGAGCCTGTCGCCGGCGCCACGCGCGCCGACGTTATCGATACCGTCTTGGCCCGCGTGGCCGACCATGCCCGTGACATGGCGGAGGATGCACCAGCGAAGGTCGATGCCGTCGTGGTCTATTCCGGGGGGAGTCAACTGCGCGCCCTCGCTAACGATCCGCGGGTCGATACCGTGGAGGTCGCGCCCGCTGACGCCGCATGGGGCTCCTTCGGCGTGCGCCCGCCCGCCAACGTCGGACAGAATGAGAACCGCTAGAACAGCCGAGGAGAAGACATGCGCCTGTTTCCCAACACCACCGAGTGGCCGCCGAACTACCGCTTTGCCTACCTCTTGATGTGGGCGGGCGCGTTCATCGCCTCTGGGGCCGCCATCGCGCAAGGAATCTGGGGAGCGGACAAGCTCACCTTCGGCATTCTCATCGTGGTGGCCATCTACTGCATCGCCATGGCCATCCTCATGCCGCGGTGGGCGCTCAACGCGCGCGAGGAATCCGCCCGGCGCGCCCAGGCTCGTCAAGCGCGCGAAGAGCTGAAGCGCCGTTAGCCCTCTGCGGTGGGTGATGCGTCGGCGGGGTGGAGGCGGGCGCGGCGTCGAGAAGCGCGGCCCATGCGCACCAAGTCCGCCAGGTAGATGATCACCGCCACCCAGATGATGGCAAAACCGATCCAGCGCTCAGTGGACATGTGCTCCTGGGTGACGAACAGTGCCCACAGCATCTGCATGATGGGGGTCATGTACTGCAGCATGCCGAGCGTAGACAGGCGCAGGTGCTTAGCGCCCTGGGCGAAACACAACAGCGGCAGAGCGGTGACGAGGCCGGAGGTAATCAGCAGTGCGATGTGCCCGGGGCCTTCGGTAGTGAAGGTGGATTCTCCCTGTGCCTGGAGGTAGCCCAGGTAGACCAGCGCGAAGGGGAGCATGACCAAGGTTTCCGCGGCCACTGAGCCCATCGAGGAGACCGTGATGCGTTTCTTCAGCAGGCCATAGATTCCGAAGCTGAAAGCCAAGGCCAGCGAATAATAGGGGGCCTGGCCCGTCATAAAGGTCAGCCACAACACCGCGATGAAGGCGATGCTGACCGACGCCACCTGCGCCTTCGTCAGCTTCTCCTTGAGGAAGATAATGCCGAGGGCCACGGAGACGAGCGGGTTAATGAAATAGCCCAGTGCGGCATCGGCCACGTGATCGCTGTTGATGGCGATGACATAGGTACCCCAGTTGATGGTGATGGCCACGCCGCAGGCAAACATCCACCCCCAGGTGCGCAAGCTGAACGCTTTCAGCTCGCGCCAGCCACCAGTCACCAGCAGCATTGCGGTGACGAGAACCGCAGTCCACACGATGCGGTGGGCCAAGATCTCAAACGGGCTGGCGGGGCGCAGCAGCGGGAAGAACGCTGGGAAGAAGCCCCACATGAGATAGGCGGCAATAGTGTAGAACATTTAAGAAAATGTACCTTAACGAGGACCTACGGGCGAAGTTTGACGGCCCCGCTAAGATGAGCCGCATGGCCAAAAACTCCTCCTTCGTCCATCTGCACAACCACACCGAATTTTCCATGCTGGACGGCATGGCCAAGGTGGACATGTTGGCGGATGAGGTTCTCCGCCAAGGCATGCCGGCAGTCGGTATGACCGACCACGGCAACATGTATGGATCCAATGCCTTCTATCAAAGGATGACCAGCGCCGGCATTAAACCAATCATCGGCATCGAGGCCTACCTGGCTCCTGAGTCACGTTTCAACAAGAAGCGCGTGCTGTGGGGAACCCCGGACCAGAAGCGCGATGACGTCTCTGCCTCCGGTGCCTACCTGCACCAGACCATGTTGGCGGAGAATGAAACCGGGCTGCGCAACCTGTTCAAGCTTTCCTCCTTGGCTTCCTACGAGGGCCAGTTAGGAAAGTGGCCGCGCATGGACGCGGAGCTTATTGCCGAGCACGCCGAAGGCATCATCGCGACCACCGGCTGCCCCTCCGGCGACGTGCAGACCCGCCTGCGCTTGGGCCAGTTCAACGAGGCTCTCGAGGCTGCCGCGATGTGGCAGGACATCTACGGCAAGGACAACTTCTTCCTGGAGCTCATGGACCATGGGCTGGACATCGAGAAGCGCACGCGCGACGGCCTGCTGGAGATCGGCCGCAAGCTGGACTTGCCGCCGTTGGTGACCAATGACTGCCACTACGTGCTGGAGTCCCAAGCCCCGGCGCACGAGGCCATGCTGTGCGTGCAGACCGGTAAGACGTTCATGGACCCGGATCGCTTCAAGTTCGATGGCACCGGCTACTACATCAAGTCCGCCGCGCAGATGCGCGAACTGTGGGATCACATGGTGCCGGAGGCCTGCGATAACACCCTGTGGATTGCGGAGCGCGTGCAGGACTACGGTGCGATTTGGGAGGAGCACACCCACGATCGCATGCCGATTGCCGACGTCCCCGAGGGCCACACCCCAACCTCCTGGCTGACCCACGAGGTGATGGAAGGACTGAAGGATCGCTTCAACGGTGGGGATGTGCCGCAGGAGTACATCGATCGCGCTGAGTACGAGATCAGCGTCATCGACATGAAGGGCTACCCCTCTTACTTCCTCATCGTGGCCGAGCTCATCAAACACGCGCGGTCCATCGGCATTCGCGTCGGTCCGGGTCGTGGTTCGGCGGCCGGTGCACTCGTGGCCTACGCGCTGACCATTACCAACATTGACCCCATCGAGCACGGCCTGCTCTTTGAGCGATTCTTGAACCCGGAGCGTCCGTCCGCACCGGATATCGATATCGACTTCGATGATCGCCGCCGCGGCGAGATGATTACTTACGCCGCCGAGCGGTGGGGCGAGGACAAGGTTGCCCAGGTGATTACCTTCGGCACCGTGAAGACCAAGCAGGCCATTAAGGACTCCGCTAAGGTGCACTTTGGCCAGCCGGGCTTCCAGATGGCGGACCGCATTAACGGTGCGCTGCCGCCTGCCATCATGGCCAAGGACATCCCGCTCGCCGGCATCATGGACCCCGAGCACGAGCGCTACTCGGAGGCGACCGAGGTCCGGCAGATGATTGAGACTGACCCGGACGTCAAGAAGATCTACGAGACCGCTCGCGGCCTCGAGGGCGTGGTCCGCCAGGCCGGCGTGCATGCCTGCGCGGTCATTATGGCCTCGGTCCGGCTTATGGACCACATCCCGATGTGGAAGCGCCCAGCCGACGGCGCCTACATCACCGGCTGGGACTACCCGGCCTGTGAGGCCATCGGCCTGCTGAAGATGGACTTCCTGGGTCTGCGCAACCTCACCGTGATTGGTGACTGCCTGGAAAACATCAAGAAGAACCGCGGCGAGGAAGTCCACCTAGAAGACCTCCATGCCGACGACCCGAATGCCTCAAAGGTCTATGACCTGCTCTCGCGCGGCGATACTCTGGGCGTGTTCCAGCTGGACTCCGGCGGCATGCAGGAGCTGCTCAAACGCATGAAGCCAACGGGCTTTAAGGACATCGTGGCGTCGCTGGCGCTCTACCGCCCGGGCCCGATGGGTGTGAACGCGCACTGGGATTATGCCGACCGCAAGAACGGCCGCAAGGAAATTACCCCAATTCACCCCGAGCTGGAGGAGCCGCTCAAGGAAATCCTGGATGAGACCTATGGCCTCATTGTGTACCAGGAGCAGATCATGCGTATCTCGCAGAAGGTGGCGAACTACACCGCCGGCGAGGCAGACGGCTTCCGCAAGGCCATGGGTAAGAAGAAGCCGGAAGTGCTGGCCCAGCAATATGACAAGTTCTGGGGCGGCATGAAGGATAACGGCTACTCCAAGGAAGCGATGGACGCTCTGTGGGGCACCATTGAGCCCTTCGCCTCCTACGCGTTTAACAAGTCCCACGCCGCCGGTTACGGGTTGGTGTCCTTCTGGACGGCTTACCTGAAGGCCTATTACGCGCCGGAGTACATGGCCGCGCTGCTGACCTCGGTGGGTGACAAGAAGGATAAGTCCGCTATCTACCTGGCCGACTGTCGCCACCTGGGCATCCGCGTGCTCTCCCCGGACGTCAATGAGTCCCAAGAAACCTTCCAGGCCGTGGGCGAGGATATCCGCTTCGGCATGGGCGCTATCCGCAACGTCGGTGGGGAAGTGGTGGATTCCATCGTGAAGACCCGCCGGGAGAAAGGCGCTTTCACGTCCTTCTCCGATTACCTGGAGAAGATCGAGCTGGCGGCCTGTTCGAAGCGCGTGACCGAATCCCTCATCAAGGCCGGAGCCTTCGATTCCCTGGAACACCCGCGCAAGGGCCTCATGCTCATCCACGAGGATGCCGTGGATTCGGTGCAGACTACCAAAAAAGCAGCCGACAAGGGCCAATTTGACCTCTTCGCTGGCTTTGGCGGTGGTGATGAACAGGGCGACTCTGTCTCCGCCTTCGCCATCGATATCCCAGATGAGAACTGGGATCGAAAGCACGAGCTGGCCTTGGAGAGGGAGATGCTCGGCCTGTACGTGTCCGGCCACCCGCTCGATGGCTTCGAGGAAGCCCTCAACGCGCAGACCGACACCCCGATTACCAAGATCCTCAACGGTGAAGTCGGCAACGGGCAGGAGCTGGTGATCGGCGGCATTATCTCGGGCGTCGACAGGCGCTTTTCCAAGCGCGATGGCTCGCCCTGGGCCATCGTCAGCATCGAGGACCATAACGGCGCCCAGGTGGATATCCTCGTGTTCAACCAGGTGTACTCGCTGGTGGCCCCGCAGATTGCGGAAGACAATATCATCCTGGCCAAGGTTCAGGTGAAGATTCGCGATGAGCGCATGTCCTTGTTCTGCTCCGATATCCGCGTTCCCGATTTGGGGCCGGGCAACGGTGCTGGCCTGCCGCTGCGACTGACCATGCGCACGGATCAGTGCACGATGGACAACATTGCGCGGCTCAAGCAGGTCTTGGTCAACAACAAGGGTGAGTCCGACGTGTACCTCACGCTTGTCGACGGCGAAGAGTCCACCATGATGGTCCTCGGCGAACATCTGCGTGTGGAGCGCTCCAGCAACCTCATGGGTGATCTCAAGGCGACGATGGGCGCCGGCATCCTTGGGTGAGCCCACCTGCTGGGGCCGCGTGCTGAATAAAAGTGCAGAACGAAGCGGGCTGTGCTTCGCCCGTGGGTTACGCTAGACAGCACAGTCTAGTTGAAAGGGAATGTACCTCCTATGGTCAATAAGATCCGCACCACCCACGTCGGCTCGCTGCCACGCACCAAGGAGCTGCTGGAGGCTAACCTCGAGCGTTCTGCCGGCACCATCTCCGATGAGAAGTTCCACGAGATTCTTCAGCGCTCGGTTGCTGACGTGGTCAAGCGCCAGGTTGATCTCGGCATCGACATCATCAACGAGGGCGAGTACGGCCACATCACCTCCGGCGCTGTGGACTATGGAGCTTGGTGGAACTACTCCTTTACCCGCCTGGGTGGATTGACCATGACGGACAAGGACCGCTGGGAAATCGGTGACAAGATCCGTTCCGAGCCGGGCAAGATTCGCCTTTCCTCGATGAAGGATCGCCGCGACCGCGCACTGTTCGCCGAAGCTTACAACGATCCGGATTCGGGTATCTTTACCGGCCGCAAGAAGGTCGCTAACCCGGAGTTCACCGGCCCGGTTACGTACATCGGCCAGGAGCAGGTCGAGGCGGACGTGAAGCTGCTTGCCCACGCCCTCCCCGAAGGCACCGAAGGCTTCGTCGCCGCCCTATCTCCGGGTGCTGCGGCACGTCTGCCCAACAAGTACTACGAGGATGAGTCCGATCTCGTGCGTGCGTGTGGCGAGGCGCTCAAGGTGGAGTACAAGGCCATTACCGATGCCGGTCTAACAGTCCAGTTCGATGCCCCGGATCTGGCCGAAGCTTGGGACTCGGTGGTCCCGGAGCCGACCGTAGAGGACTTCCAGGCATTCCTGCGCGAGCGCATTGACATCCTCAACGAGTCCATCAAGGATATCCCGCGCGAGCAGACCCGCCTGCACATCTGCTGGGGTTCCTGGCATGGCCCGCACGTGACGGATATTCCGTTCGCGGACATCATTGAAGAGATCCTGCAGGCCAAGGTCGGCGGCTTCTCCTTCGAGGGCGCCTCGCCGCGCCACGCACACGAGTGGCGCGTGTGGCAGGACCACAAGCTACCGGAGGGCACTGTCATCTACCCGGGCGTGATTTCGCACTCGACAAACGCGGTGGAGCACCCGCGCCTAGTGGCGGATCGCATTATCCGTTTCGCCGAGTTGGTGGGCCCCGAGAACGTCATCGCGTCGACGGACTGCGGTCTCGGCGGACGCCTGCACCACCAGATCGCGTGGGCAAAGTTGGAGTCCCTCGTTGAAGGCGCACAGATCGCTACGGAGGAACTGTTCTAACCCGTCGCCGGGGCTGGGGCGCGCAAATGCTCTAGCGCGCGGTCCCGTCCGAGGACGAAATAAATAGGCGCGAACCAAGTGTGGTTCGCGCCTTCGAGATCGTACGGTAGGGAATTATTCCTCAGCCGCGTCGGCCTCTTCCTTCTTCTTGGTGTTATCCCAGTAGAAACCGTGGCTCTTGAGGAAGGCACGCAGGTCGTTGAGGACAGCCGGGTTGGACTGCGCGACCGCGGCCAGCAGGTTGATGCCGACGGAAAGTAACGCAGCCGCGCCACCGATCCACGCAAAGACTTCCTCGGCCGTGTCATTGGGGCGTGCAGACTGTACCCAGTCCGGCATCTCGTCCCACTCCTTCTCCAGCTCAGCGTCCTTTTCTTCCTGGACGCAGTCCGGCTCTTCCGGCATACCGGAGGAACCATAACCGTTAAGGATGCCGAGTCCGAGCTCCTTCGGCCCCATGAAGGACGAGCCCGCAGTGTCATCGGCCACCGCGTTTTCGTGCTCCTCGCGCGCCTTGCGCACCGCATCCGCGCACTCCTCGGAGAGGCCGGAGGTATTGGTGTGACCGATGTTCATCGAGCTTCCGCCAGTGGAGCTCTGACCGTTCTGTCCGCTCTGGCTCTGCGCGGCGGGCTGAGCGCTACCAGAAGCGTCGTCGGCTGCAGCCAGCGGAGTTACCAGGGCCATGGTCGTGGTGCACACTGCGATCAGGGAGGTTGAAAGGCGCATAATCAGAGGGTTCTCCTTGGGAAGGGATGCGAGGGGATGAGAAAAAAGGGGGAGGGGCTTCGAGCAAGCCCATCTCAATGTAGCAGCCCTCCCCAGGAGCGCGGTAGGGGCTAGAGGAACTTCTCCAGCTGCTCGCGCAGCGGCGCAGGAGCCAGGCTGAGGACCGTTTCACGGATACCCGGGGCGCGCAGCAGGCCTACGGCAGCGGCTAGGGCGGCGATGACACCGATGACAGAACCAGCGATGATGGCCGCGGTGGACGGGCGGGAGCTCTGGCCGTCCTTGTTCTGGTCGTCCTGGTCCTGCGAGTCATCGCCAGGGTTCTCATCCGGATTCTCGTCCGGATTCTCCTCGTCGTCCTTGTCGCCAGCGAGGAGATCCTTAACGGAGTAGACGGTCGTGGTTCCGGATACCTCGTTGCCGACGATGAGCAGGTACTCGCCGTTGGGGGAGTCCGCCTTGTCGACGAAGGCAAAGCCCTCCGGGCCTAGGTCGCCGGCAGCAGCGGACTCGTCGGTGGAGAAGTCGCGGTTGTTGACGTAGGTAACGAAGGAAGAGTTAGCAGGGTCGGTGACGTCGTAGACAAAGATGCCGCCGACGCGCTCCGCGCCGATGAAGGCGTATGTGCGATCTCCCACGGTGCCGATGGTGAGAGCCTCGGGCTCGGGGCCCTTGTTGTCGGAACGGTCATCAAACTCGGCGCTCTCATTATCGGCGTTGTGGTGGAACACGCCCGGCTCGTTGAGCTCGGCGGTGATCTTTTCGAACTCGGCACCGGAGTCGAAGACAACGTTGCCCTCCGCGTCGTAGATGCTAAAGGAACGGGAGCCGTAAGCATAAAGCTCGTCGAAGCAGCCCTTCTCTTCGTTCCAGCCAGAGGCGTTGCTCAGCTTCAGGTTGCCGGCTTCCTTCTTGTCGGCGAGCTTGTCCAGGTCGACGTCGCCAAGCGCGCCCTCGCACACCTTGCCATCCTCGACCACGTCCTTGAGCTCCACCTCATCGGTGTAGACGCCGGAACCGCCGTCCTTCTCCTCCACGCCCCATTCGCGGGCGTCGCCCTCGTTCGCGGTGGCGAAGTAGGTCTGGCCGCCAGCGGTGAAGGCACCGATGGAATCGGGCATGGACAGACCCTTAACCGGGATGGTGCGCAGCTCCGCCTTGTCATCCTTGTTCGAGGGGTCCAGCGGGACTGTCGAGTGATCCGCAATGTGTGCAGGCAGAATCTTTTCCACGGTGGCGGACTCGATGTCAATGACACCGATGGCGTTGGCCTCCTGCAGCGTTACAAAGGCCTTGCCGTCCTGGGAGGTGATGTACTCCGGCTCGAAGTCGATAGAGGGCTTGGAATCGTGACCGGAGGGGCCGAAGACGCGCACGCCCTCTGGCAGGGGCTGACCGTCGAAGGCTGTGAAGTCGGCGATACGGGCGTGCGCTTGGGTTGAAGCCTCAACACCCTCCGGCAGCTTAATGACGGAGACGGAACCTTCCGGGTCCGTGACGTAATCGGTGCCCTCGGCGTTGAGCTCGTTCGAGGGCTCGCCCTCATTGGCGAGGAGAGCGTAGCCACCATCGGCGGTGATGTGGACGTTATCCGGCAAAGCGCCCACCATCACGCGCCCTAATTCGGCGGTCGTCAGGTCTTCGGCTGCGGCGTTGAAGAACAGTGCTTCGCCCTCCTCGGTCTTGTCCGCTTGCTGGACGGCGGCCACAGCCAGGCCATCGGGGCGCACGGCCACGGAGTTGATTTCCTTGCCCTCGCCAGCAGAAATGGAACCGATGAGCGTGAGCTTGGTCGGATCCGAAGCATCGAGGACATCAATCTGGCCCGCATGCGCGTTGACGGTGAGAATGCGCTTGGAGGCCGGGTGGAAGGCCACGATCTCTGCGGCGGACTCTTCGTAGACCCCAGACTCATAGGTGCCAATCGGGGTGACCTTGAGGTTAGCGTCGGCAGCAGAGTGCTCGATGACATTCTCTACGATCGCAGCCGAGGAAGTCGGTACAGCCAGGCTAAGGCACGTGGCGGTCGCAGCGCACAGGGTGAGGGAGCGGCGGGAGATAGAACGAGACATGCAGAAAGACTCCTTGTTGCGAGACGAAAAGATTCCGCACCACCGTACGTTTGCCCCTAGTGCTTTTGGGGAACAGTAAGTTGCGGCCAAACGAGATCTGGGTAAACGTTCGGTGAACCGGTCGAATGCTAGGTAATGTGCGACGCGTGGAGGGCGGGGCGCTAAAATAAGCCACCATGACAACCATCCCGCAAGACTTCGAGCCTATCCACGCCTCTGATATCCAACTGGCCCAATCGCGAATTAGCTCGGAGATTGCCCCGACTCCGCTGCAGTACTGCCCGCGCCTGTCCCAAGAGACAGGTTATGAGGTGTACCTGAAGCGCGAAGATCTGCAGGATGTGCGCTCCTACAAGATCCGCGGGGCTATTTACGGCATGTCAAACCTCAGCGAAGAACAGCGCACGCAGGGGATAGTTACCGCCTCGGCGGGAAATCACGCCCAGGGCGTCGCCTACGCCTGCCGCACCATGGGAATCCACGGCAAGATCTACGTGCCGGAACCTACCCCGAAGCAAAAACGCGACCGCATCCTGGTTCACGGTGGTGATTTCGTGGAGTTGGTGGTCACCGGCGCTAACTTCGACGAGGCAGCAGCTGCCGCGCACGCGGATGCCGCCGAGCGCGGAGCCTTCTTCATCGAGCCTTTCGACTCGCGCGATACCGTCACCGGTCAGGGAACTGTGGCCGCGGAAATCGTGTCCCAGCTGTCCTCAATGGGCAAGTCCTTGGATACCGTGGTGGTCCCCGTGGGCGGCGGCGGACTCATTTCCGGCATCACCTCTTACCTCGCCGACATGGCCCCGCGCACCGCGGTGGTGGGCATTGAGCCGGCCGGGGCGGCGTCGCTGAGCGCTGCGTTTGCGGCCGGTGAGCCGGTGACCCTGGAGACCGTCGACCCCTTCGTCGATGGTGCTGCCGTCAAGCGCATCGGCGAGCTGCCTTTCAAGATTCTGGAAGCCAACCAGGGCCGCCTGCACCATGACATCGTCTCGGAAGGCGCCGTGTGCACGGAGCAGCTCGCGCTCTACCAAAACGAAGGAATCATTGCCGAACCTGCCGGCGCGCTGAGCGTGACCGGTCTGCGCACGCTCAACCTACAGCCGGGCTCAACGGTGGTCTGCGTGATTTCCGGCGGCAATAATGACGTGCTGCGCTATGCCGAAATCATGGAGCGCTCCCTGGTGCACCGCGGACTCAAGCACTACTTCCTGGTGAACTTCCCGCAGGAGCCAGGCCAGCTGCGCCACTTCCTGCAGGATGTTCTCGGCCCTGAAGATGACATCACGTTGTTCGAGTACCTCAAGCGCAACAACCGCGAGACCGGCGCCGCGCTGGTGGGTATCGAGTTGGGGAGTGCCGCAGGTATCGACGGACTGCTGGAGCGAATGGAGAAATCGAAGCTCAACTGCCAGCAGCTTCAGCCCGGCACGCCTGAGTACGACTTCCTCGTCGCATAATGCTGGAGAGCTATCAGCGCCCCGCCGCCGGTGAGATTGTCGAGCACGAGATTGAGATCAAGCGCTCGCGGTTTATCACCCTCATAGGCCGCGCCACGACGGAAGCGGAAGCACGCACGCTTATCGACGGCGCCCGCGACCGCTTCCCTGACGCCCGCCACCACTGCTCGGCCTACATCTACCACGTTGACGGCTCGAATCCAGTGGAGCGCTCCTCCGATGATGGCGAGCCCTCCGGCACGGCGGGCAAGCCGATGCTCGATGTTCTGAAGGGCTCCGGACTGCTCGATATCTGCGCGGTCGTGGTGCGCTACTTCGGCGGTATCAAGCTGGGCGCGGGCGGGCTCGTGCACGCCTATGGAGGTGCCGTCAGCGAGACGATGGAGCAGGTTGAGCCCGTCACGCGTGCCTTGCGCGAGCTCTATACCGTCGAAGTGTTCCATGCGGAGGCCGGGCGGCTGGAAGCGGAGCTGCGCAACCGCGGCGTCGACATGGTGGATACCGCTTATGGCCAGGCGGTGACCTTCACCGTGTCCGTTGAGCCCGGCGGTGAGGAGAAACTCGCTGCAACGCTCGCGGCACTGACTCAGGGTGGGGTAGAGCCGAAGGAAGCCGGAACAGCCTGGGTGGAGCTTTAAGGGTGTGGGCTTCTGGCCATGTAAAATAAGCCCCATGACTATGCAGCGACGCCCCAACAACCCCATTGAGCAACGCAAGCAAGCCGTGCGCACCCACGCACGCAACGGAGCTATCTGTGTCGTGGGCGGCGTCGCCGGCGGTGTGCTCTTGGGCTGGGCGCTTACCGGTTTCTGGACCTGTATGGCCATTGGCCTCATCGTCGCCGTGGTCGGCGGCGCCTACAACTGGGTAAAGATCCAGAAGATCGTCAACGAAAACCACAACCTTTAAGCGCCTATGGTGAATCAGCCCGACGGGCGGCCCGTCCGCATTGACGCCTGGGTCTGGTCCGTGCGCATGTTCAAGACTCGGTCAGAAGCTGCCACGGCGGTGCGCGCCGGGCACGTCAAGCTCAACGGCAACGCCACCAAGCCCGCGCAGCAGGTTGTCCCCGGCGACCGCGTGCGCGTGTGGCGCAACCACCACGAACATGATCTCGAGGTGCTCGCCACTGTGTCCAAGCGCGTGGGCGCTCCCATCGCGCGGACCTGCTACATCGACCATGCCCCGCCGCCACCGCCGAAGGAGTTCATGCCCTCCGTCCCAGTCCGCCCGCGCGGTGCAGGCCGCCCCACGAAGAAGGAGCGCCGGCAGATGGAGAAGTTCCGCGGCGGATTCCGCTAATTATTCCGGAAGTTCTTTAAGGCCTTCAGGCGCGCGTTCAAGCGGCGCTTGCGGTCCCTGCGGTCGCCGGCATCGGCGGTGGCCTCGATGTGCTGGGCGCCGAATTTGTTGAGCAGCAGGTCGTCGATAAGCCTGACCTGGCCCGGGCGGAAGCGGTAGCGCATGGCGTCGTGAACGTGGGCGATGTCGTCATCATCGAGTAGCTGCCTGAGCTGGCTCAAGTGTGTGATGCCGTTGTTTTCTAAAAGCTCCGCCAGGAAGCGGTAGTGCTCCGAGCGTGAACGCGGAAAGCGGTTACCCAGAATGATGGCGAGGACGCCGGGGAGGGTCTCTGCCGTGATTTCCACGTCATCGTCCGTCTCAGAGCTGGGAGCCTTGAGCGCGGCGATTTCATCGAATTGCTGATCCGCCAGCTCAATGAGGCCTGCGGCGAGCGTAAAGAGCCGATCGACCTGTGGGGAGGGAGGATTCGGACCCTGTTTGTAGCGGATATCGTGTTCGAACTCGGCCCACGCGTGCTGGAGTACGGTGCGAATCTGAATCTCGAAGGTCCAGCCGATATAAGGCTCAAGTTCCTCCAGCGTGGCGGCGCTATCCTCCGATACCGTCAGTACCAAGTGATGGGAGCCATAACCAAACCCACCGGAAATTCGCGTCTCCGCTGCCTTATCCACTGAGCGAAGCACGGTAAAGGTCTCTCCTAAAACCTCCAGGGCCTCTGGGATAATCGTGGAGTGGAAGACAGTAATCCGCACGCCCAAAACATCGTGAATATCCTCCCACGGGTTCGGATACATGAGCTCGCCGTTCTCTCGACGCTTCTTCGCCTTGGCCTTGAGCGACGGCCATTGTTTTACACGGGTGGCCACGCGGTCGAAGATAATTCCGGCGTCGTTCAGCAAGTCCTCGATGGCGTCGCGGAAGTCTTGCGCCGCGGTGGGGTGCGCGCGTACCCAGGAGTGGTACTGGTTGCCCAGGCGGGACATGGATGATTCAGGCATCGTGAAGAACGTGACTCCTTTCGGCCACGGCGAGAATGAAGTGAGGCGTATCTACACCTCGAGAGGGAAGCCGTTAGCCAATACTAGTGGTTGCAGGCTCAGAGGGGGACGATGGCGCGGGCGCAACTCGGCCGCGCGGCAGGCCAGTTCCGTCGCTCGCTGTGGGGAAACGTTAAGCAGCGCGTAGAGGGTGTGCGCATCAGGAACGAGGTAGGTAATACTCGTGGCTTGGCTCAAGCGTTTCAGATGATTATCCAGGATAACGAAGGCCTGCGGATGCGCCAACCACGACGATACGGTGCAACGGTGCACGCGCACTTCGAGGCTGCCTTCAGCACCGCTGAGACTGTGCTCGGCTGGCCGGGTAAAGAAACGCAGTCCCTGCTGCGTTAACGCGCAGCGTTGAAGATTAAGCGCTGCGGTATCCCACGCCTGGCGCGTAGTCAGGCCCAGATCGTCCAACGCACGCTGGCTCACGCGCTTGGTTTCGGCACCCGTGCCGTGCACCATGGACATCGATAGCGTCCGCGAGAGTTGGATGCGCGCGGGCGAGTCGCCGAAGCCATCATCGCACAGCTTAATTCCGTTGAGCTCTTCGCTCGGGCAGAGCGAAGGGAGCAGGTGATCGACGTGAAGCGAGGTGGGCAGCGCGATGGTCATGTGTTCGTCTCCGTGAAAGGTAGGCTAGTGCGGATTCCTTGCCTTTATTGGACTGTGTCTTGCGCCCATAGGTTCCCACCGGAGAAGAGAAATTTCACCGCGCGCTAGAGCCTGGATGCCCTAACTCCCTAGCGCCCTTTACTGCCTAGAACGGTGGGGCTTCGTCGAGCTGCAGTTCCTCTAAGAGCTTGTCGGACTGCCAGATGGCGATGTCCTGGCCGTTGCTTTGCAGCTCTTCGGCACGCTTTTCCTTCGACGTTTTGGTGGCCCACTGGCCCACGACGAGGATGGTGGTCTTCTTCGTGACGTTTTTGCCCACCTGGCCGCCGCGCTCAGCGATCTTGGACCACAACAAGCCCTTGTCGAAAGGCTCAAAGTCACCGGTGAGGGTGACATTCTGGCCAAACAACGCGCCTTCCGGGTCGGCATCGGGGTTCGGATCCGGGATGTTGTCCGGGGTGGACACGGACTGCCACGGGGCCGGCCCGCGGCGCTTCTGCGAGGAGGAGCGCTTCTTCTGAGCACCCGAGGTAGCACCCGCCATGCGGGTGTTGTCGCGGAAATCTGTACCCGCGCCTAGGTCTGCTGCGGAAAGCGGTGCGGTGTTGGCGCGGAGGACAGGGATAACCGAATCCTCGCTTAAGGTTCCCAGTGCAAACTCGCGGGTAGAGAACAATTCCTCGATGGAACCGGAGTGGCCAAAACGTTGAGCCAAGGCGCTGACAATTTCCCCAGCGGCGCGGGCATCCGCCGTGGCCTCGTGGTGCTGAAAATCTTCGGCGCCAATGTAGGAGGCAACGGTGGGAAGCTTATGGTTGGCCACGTCGATAACGCCGGCGCGGGAGGCGTCGCGAGCCAGCGCTAGCGAACATGCTAGGCGCACTTCTGGGACTGGAGCCGCCGCCTTCTGGAGGCCACTGCGCAAAGCGGTGGAATCGAATTGCGCGTTGTGGGCGACCAACGTGTCGGAACCGAGGAACTCGAAGAGCTCGGCAGCGGCGTCCGCGAAGGGGGAAGCGCCGGCGACGTCGTCTGCTGTGATGCCGTGGATACTGATGTTGACATCGTCGAAGTGCTCCAGACCCGGCGGGGGAGTACACAGCCACGTGCGGGACTCAGTTTCTTCACCATCGCGGAAGCGGACCGCGCCGATTTGGCAGACCGAACCCCAGTTGTCGTTAGCGGTTTCCACATCGACAGCGGTGAAATTCAGTCCGTCGACTCGGCTGCTGGTCGCCGGCGCTTCGCCGCGGAGGGCGGCCTTGACCGCCTGAGCGAAGGCCTCCGCGTCCTGGCCTGGGGCGAAGCGGATGACCGTGTCCCCAGCATTCCCCGCAGCATCGACCGTGCCGCGCACCACGACCTGCCCGAAGCCCGTGGCCGTTGGCGCCGTGCACTCCACGCTCGTGGCATCGGCCATCGAGAGAGCCTCGTGGGCCGGTGCGCCGAGGGACGCAGCAAGCTGGGAGCGGCGGAACGTGAGGGCATCGGCGGTGACATCAATGACAGCGCCATGGGCGGTATAGGACACAGATTCCTTTCAGGACAGGGGAGCAGAGCGTAGGTGGTAAAGGAGCAGTCTAGTTCTCGTCTGCTCCGGCGGACTCATCGCTGTCATCGAAAACCGGCGGCTCGGTCTGGCGGAGGATGAGCGACGTGCGCGGTTGCACCACGATGGATCCCTCAGCCGCGATGAGCTTTTCTTCATCTGGGTAGCCACCGGAGTCAGACGTATCCACGATGAGGCGCCAGCTAGCACCCAAGTCCTTCTTCGGCAGAGTGAACTCGATCTCCTCGTGGTGAGCGTTGAAGATCATGATGAAGGAATCATCCGTGATGCGCTCACCCCGGGCAGTCGTCTCCGTAATCGCGTTGCCGTTGAGGTAGACCATAAGCGCCTTACCGAACTCAAAGTCCCAGTCTTCAGGGGTCATCAGCTTGCCGGAGGGAACCAGCCACGCAATATCGCGGTCTTTCACCTCAGAACCGAAGGGGCCGCCGGCCAAGAAACGCTGGCGACGGAACACCGGGTGGTTCTTGCGGATATTAATCAGGCGCTTGGTAAAGCCGTGCATGGCGATGTTCTTCTCTTGCTCCAACATCGACCAATCGATCCACGAAATCTCGTTGTCTTGGCAGTACACATTGTTGTTGCCACCCTGGGTGCGGCCCAGCTCATCGCCGTGGCATAGCATCGGGGTGCCCTGGGACAGCAGAAGGGTGGTGAGGAAGTTACGTACCTGGCGGCGGCGAAGCTTCTTAATCTCTTCGTCGTCAGTGGGGCCCTCCACACCGTGGTTCCAGGAGCGGTTGTGGGATTCACCGTCGCGGTTGTCTTCTCCGTTTTCGGCATTGTGTTTTTCGTTGTAGGAGACCAAATCACGCAGCGTGAAGCCATCGTGCGCGGTGATGAAATTGATGGACGCGGTGGGGCGGCGGCCGTTGTTGGCGTAGAGGTCGGAAGATCCGGTCAGGCGCGAGGCAAACTCGCCCATCGTCGACGGCTCGCCGCGCCAAAAGTCACGGACGGTATCGCGGTACTTGCCGTTCCACTCGCTCCAAATGGGCGGGAAGTTACCAACCTGGTAGCCGTTATGGCCCACGTCCCAGGGCTCGGCGATGAGCTTGACCTTGGAAACCACCGGATCTTGCTGGACTAGATCGAAGAAGGTAGCCAGCTTGTCGACGTCATCAAGCTCGCGCGCCAAGGTGGAAGCCAGGTCGAAGCGGAAGCCGTCGACGCGCATTTCCGTTACCCAGTAGCGCAGCGAATCCATGATCAACTGGAGGGAGTGCGGGTGGCGGACATTAAGAGAGTTACCGGTGCCGGTGTAGTCCATGTAGTGCTCGGGGTTGTCATCAACCAACCGGTAATAGGCGTGGTTATCAATGCCGCGGAAAGCAATGGTCGGACCCATGTGGTTGCCCTCGGCGGTGTGGTTGTAGACAACGTCGAGGATGATTTCGATGCCGGCCTCGTGGTAGGCGCGAACCATGGCCTTGAACTCGGCGACCACCTCGCCGGGCTTCTTGGCGTAGGCATAGTCCGCATGGGGCGCGAAGAAGCCGAAGGTGTTATAGCCCCAGTAGTTGCGCAGCCCCAGCTGGCGCAGGCGATCATCCTGCAGGAACTGATGGACTGGCAGCAGCTCGACGGCTGTCACACCCAGGTCCTTGAAGTAGTTGATGATGGCCGGGTGTGCCATGCCGGCATAGGTTCCGCGCAGCTCCTCCGGAACATCCGGGTGCGTCATCGTCATGCCCTTGACGTGGGCTTCGTAGATGATGGTCTCGTTATCCGGCGTGTGGGGGCGGTTGTCGCCGTGCCACTCGAAGAAGGGATTAATCACCACCGACAGCATTGTGTGGCCTAGGGAATCATCGTCGTTGCGTCCGGTGCCGGGCTCGTCCGCGAAGATATCGTAGGAGTACAGAGAGGTATCGCCATCAAAATCACCGTCGAAGGCGCGAGCATAAGGATCGACAAGAAGCTTTGAAGGATCGCAGCGCAGGCCATGTTCTGGTTCATAAGGGCCATGGATGCGGTAGCCATAGCGCTGCCCCGGGCTGACGTTGGGAAGGTAGGCATGCCAGACGTGGGCGGTGATCTCGGTCAGTTCAATGCGTTCTTCGTTGCCGTTGTGATCGATGAGGCAGAGCTCGACCTTCTCGGCGATCTCGGAAAAGATAGCAAAATTAGTACCGGCCCCATCGAAGGTGGAGCCGAGTGGGGAGGGGGAACCAGGCCACACCTGGCGAGATGGCGTTATATCAGCACGGGTCTCAGTCATGAGGCTTAGTTTAGTCAATTCCGCTGCATGCGATCGGTTCACAGCGTGCGTAAACCCGCGACCATGAGTTCTGCGGCGCGCACCAAGGTGTCAACGCCTGACACAGCATTCGACGCTGAGGGAGCTGCGCTTGGTGACGCCCCACTGAGCTGTTCGCGGGATTGCTCCATGAAGGTCGCTCCCAGGACGTAATGGATGAGAGCACGGGCTGCGACACCTCTATCCTCCGGTGATGCCCCGGGGGCTTCCCGCTTCAACGCGGAGGTGAAAAGCTTCTCCAAGTCAGAACTTGCTGAGGATTCGGGGAAGGCGGCACCTGCTATGGCGACTTCGGCGCCGTCGCGCCAGCGCGTGAGTTCCCCATGAAGGGAGCTGACCAGCTCCGTTGTGGTCTCTCCTGTAACGGGGGAGAGGATCTCGGAGGTCATTGCGGCGATGAGCGATTGCTTATTGGCCACATGCCAGTACAGCGCGCCGGGAGCAACGCCGAGGTTGGTGGCAACACGGCGCATGGTGACATCGGCGAGCCCGTAGCGTGTCAAGAGCTCGAGGGCGGTGGAAACGATAGCGTCGCGAGAAAGGTGCACGGAAACCACTCTACGCGGCGGAAGGAACCGCCAAGCGTGGCTCACAGGAAGCTTCAAGGTGAAGTGTAGGGTTTATACAATCATGCCTTGTTAGGGTTATGTGAAGTGCCCAAGAGCAACTGCCACGCCCAGCGTGGTTTTTACTATCGCTCTCTATAGATATTAGGAGTTATCCCTTGTCTTTTCTGACACCTGCCAAGAAGTCCCTCGTCGCTGTTGCGCTCGTCGCGCCGCTCTCCTTGGCTGCTTGCGGTTCCGATGATGAGAACGCTACCGATACCGCTTCCTCCGCGGTGAAGACCACCACCACGACGGAGTCCAAGGACAAGACCTCCGAGGGGCAGTCGAAGGAGAAGGATTCTGAAAAGAAGGAGGGAGACGAAAAGAAGGAAGGCGAAGAGAATAAGGACGGCGAGAACGCCGATCCGAAGCCGGAAGGGGAGAACCCCGAGGGCGGCGAAAACCAGGCCATGGCTAACCCCTTCGAGAACGGTGTGGATCCGTTCCAGAGCATGCCGAAGGTTGAGCCGGTCCAGGGTGAGGCTGCAAGCCAGGAAGACATTGACGGCATCAATGGTCTGGTCCGTGGCATGTACGAGCAGCAGACCATGCGTTCCTTCGTGAAGTACCTCCCGGAGCACACCTGCGCTGAAGTGCGCAACGACCCGAACTCCGGCCTTGACCAGGTGGACTACAACCAGGTTCCGGATGTTCCGATGGACCAGCTCAAGGACATGATGGCGGCAGCTGGCCAGGACACCTCGCAGATGGAAGGCTTTGACTGGTCCAAGACCGGTGTTGAGTCCATCAACGATGTCGTGGTCAACGGTGACGATGCATCCGCAACCGTGAACGTCAACACCAGCAAGGGCATGGACAGCTCCACCATGCGCTTCAAGCGTGAGAACGGCAACTGGACCTTCTGCGGCTAGAACATATCGTGCCTGCACTGCGTGCACCTAGCTTTCGCATACCCCGCGCCATCGGATTTGGTGCGGGGTTGCTCGCATTAGCGCTCCTCGGGTTTTCTGTGGCCGGCGCCGCGTGGGGGCTGTGGCGTCCTGCCCTCAAGGGGCACCGGGTTGATGATGGCGGCTACGCCCTGCGCAACGTCGCTAACGTTCAGTTTGATTCCTACATTACTTTTGTACTCATTACCGGTGCCCTGGGTATGGCGTTGGGGCTTATTGCCTATCGGCGCGGCGAGCGCTACCGCGGCGTCGGGGTATTGCTGTGGGTAGCCCTGGCTTCCTTGGCTGGCGCGGCGTCGTTCTACGTCTTTGGTGGAGCTACCGCAACGAGTATCCCGGACGATCCCGGGGAAATTGTGGAGTTCGTGCCGAAATTCTCGCCCGGCATCGCCTGGCTCGTGGGGCCGTTCATGGCCATGTTTACGTACTGGTCCGCAGTATTTGTCAATCCTCCTCGTGCCGTGGACGACGAAGAAGCGGAGGCAATGGCGGCTGAGGCAGAGGCTCCTTAGGGCCAAGCGACGGGGGAGGAGCCCACAGCATCGCGTGAAATGTCATCGATGCCGTGGAGGACGTGTTTGATGCCGCGGCCTAGGGCGGTGATCAGTTGGGCGTCGGAAAGCCCAGCGCCCGTCATAACGGCGTAGTCAATGCGCACCTGCAAGCCATCGACGTTGGAGTGGCAGAAGGCAGAAGCCGAGTGGTTGGTGCGGTTCCAGTCATTGCAGATGAGGAAAATTTTGGAGAACTCGCTTCCTGGGAGGTTGGGATCCCAATGGCCTTTGATGATGAGGCTCGGCCCAGAGTCGATAGCGAAGGCAAAGAGGACATCGTTTATCCACGCGTAGACGGCCTCTTCCGCATCTGCTTGGAAACGCGTAATACCGAGGGCGGGTAAAAGCTCCCCGAGACGAGCGGTATCGACTGTGCCGACGGGGCCGTCGAGCTCTATCTGTTCTTCCGGAGCCGCCGGGCGGGGAAGCGTCAAGACGGGGAAATGATCCGCTAATTCCTCAAGGCAGGCCGCCGCGTTGTGCAGCGCAGGGATGACAGAGGCGGAGAGCTGGGCCGCCGTGGGTTTCTGGTGCACGACGAGGAAGGAATGGCCCCACACCTCGACCTCGGTCGGGGAGGAATAATTGAGCACGAGCTGCGGGGAGAGACAATCGTGGTTCCAGTCGTTGACGAACTCGCTGAGCGCGGGGATATCGCCGAAGCCCAAGACACCGTGGTGGGTGGTGCAGAAGCGCAAAATAGGCTCACCCTCGGTATCCATAAAGGCGCGGGTCTCCCCGAGCGGCGGATGGGGGAAGAGGAGTTCGTGCGCGCTGACCCGGATGCAGTGGAGGCTTTCGCGGTGCGCGAGGTGCTCCACACGGGCAAGCAGATCCGAGGTGGAGTGGCTGTCATTACCTTCGGCGCCGTTGCTCATCTCGCCGCCTCCCTTCGCCGAGTCGGGGTGCCGGAACGTGTTAGTAGTGACACATTCTATAACCTGCACCTGCCAGCTCGCTGGCTTTTTGGCACGGGTATAGTAATGGGAAGGTATAGAAACCGCTGCATATTATGCGGCTGTATTTTATGAAAAGGGCTTGAGCATGCTACGAACCATTGACCTGCGCGGAGAGACTCTCACCACCTCCCGCCTGCGCCGAGTATTGCCGCGAGGCGGAACCGATGTTTCCTCAGTCATGGACACTGTTATCCCCATGGTGAACAAGGTGCGAGAAGGTGGTGTTGCAGCGGCCCTCGACTTCGGTGAGAAATTCGACGGGATCCGCCCCGCCACGGTGCGGGTCCCGCATGAGGAGCTCGAGAAGGCGGCCCAAGAACTGGCCCCTCAGGTCCGGGCAGCTATCGAAGAATCTATCGCCCGCGTGCGCGCCGTTCACGCGGACCAGAAGCCGGCCCCACACACGACAACGCTGGCGCCAGGTGCAACGGTTACCGAGGTTTTTCAACCCATCGAACGGGTAGGGCTTTACGTCCCAGGCGGCAAGGCGGTGTACCCATCCTCCGTCATTATGAATGTCGTCCCGGCCCAAGAAGCGGGCGCTGAAGCGATGGTCGTGGCTTCCCCGCCGCAGAAGGAATTCGGTGGCCTGCCGCACCCGACGGTGCTGGCCACCTGCCACATGCTCGGCGTGGACGATGTCTGGGCAGTCGGTGGTGGACAAGCCATCGCGCTTCTGGCCTACGGCGACGATGAACCCGCCACGGGGGAGGATGCTCTTGAACCCGTGGATATCATCACCGGCCCCGGCAATGTCTTTGTTGCTGCTGCTAAGCGCGCGGTGCAGGGAGTGGTGGGCATCGATGCGGAAGCCGGCCCCACCGAGATCGCTATCCTGGCCGACGAGACCGCCAACCCGGTCTACGTGGCCTATGACCTCATTTCCCAGGCGGAGCATGATCCGATGGCTGCCTCCGTGCTCATCACCGACTCGGAGGAGCTTGCTGCCGCCGTGAATGCGGAAGTAGCTCAGCGCTACACCGCCACCGCGAACGCCGAGCGCGCAGCTGAGGCTTTGCGCGGCGAACAGTCCGGCATCGTGTTGGTCGATGACCTCGAAGCGGGCATTGCTGTCGCGGACGCCTATGCCGCTGAGCACTTGGAGGTTCACACAAAGAATGCCCGGGCAGTAGCGGAGCGTATCCGCCACGCCGGTGCCATTTTCGTGGGTGATTATTCGCCGGTGCCGCTCGGTGATTACTCCGCTGGCTCCAACCACGTCTTGCCCACCTCGGGAACCGCGCGGTTTAGCGCTGGGCTGTCGACGCACACCTTCCTGCGCCCGGTCAACCTCATCGAGTATGACCGCGCAGCACTCGGGGAGGTGGCGGAGAATGTGATTGCCTTTGCCACCGCGGAGGCACTGCCTGCCCACGGCGAAGCAATTGCTGCACGATTCGCCGATGCCCCAGATACCCAGAAAGTAGAGGCTTAAGTAATGGCTGAGTTGAAGGATCTTCCCCTGCGCGAAGAATTGCGCGGCTCCAGTGCCTATGGAGCCCCGCAGTTGACGGTGACCAACCAGCTCAACACCAACGAGAACCCCTACCCGCCGTCGGAGGCGCTGGTCAAGGACATCGTGGCGGCCGTCGAAAAGCACGCCCGAGAGCTCAACCGCTATCCAGAGCGCGACGCCGTCGAACTGCGCACGGCGCTGGCGGGGTATGTCAGTGAGCAGACCGGCGTGAATGTCAGCGTGGACAACGTGTGGGCGGCCAATGGTTCCAACGAGGTGCTGCAGCAGCTGCTCCAAGCCTTCGGAGGGCCGGGGCGCAGCGCGCTGGGATTTACCCCGAGCTATTCCATGCACCCCATCCTGTGCGCGGGCACCCAAACCGAATTCATCTCCTGCCCGCGGAACGAGGATTTCCGCATTGCGGAAAAGGAGGCGCTGGAGGCCGTCGCCAAGCACCGTCCTGACGTCGTCTTTATTACCACCCCGAACAATCCCACCGGTGACGTCACCCCGATCGACCTAGTGGAGAAGATCGTGCAGGCCGCGCCGGGCATCGTCATCGTGGACGAGGCCTACATGGAGTTCTCGCCTTCACCTTCTGCCACCACGCTGCTGGCGAAATATCCGACCAAGCTCGTGGTCTCGCGCACGATGTCCAAGGCCTTCGACTTCGCCGGCGGACGCTTGGGCTACTTCGTGGCCGATCCGGCTTTCGTGGAGGCCGTCATGCTCGTCCGCCTGCCCTATCACCTCTCTGTCCTCTCCCAGATCGCGGCCACTGTGGCTCTGGCACACAAGGAGGAGACTTTGGGCACCGTGGCGAAGCTGTCGGCGGAGCGGGACCGGGTTGTCGCACGGCTCCAGGAGCTAGGGTACTACGTGGTGCCGAGCGAATCTAACTTCGTCTCCTTCGGACGCTTTGCCGATCAGCACGCGGTGTGGCAGGGGTTCCTGGACCGCGATGTCTTGATCCGAGATAACGGCGTACCGGGACTTCTGCGCGCCACGATTGGCCTGCCTGAAGAGAATGATGCCTTCCTTTCGGCCGCAGAGGACTTGGCAGATACAGTAGAGATGGCTGACTGAACGATGATGAACTGAGCCCCTCCTATGGGGCACGATTTGAAGGAGGAGCGTGGGGACGATGAGCGCTGATGAAGCTGCACGCCGCGATGGCGGCGACCGCATTGGCCGCGCCGAGCGCGTTACTGGGGAGACAAAGATCTCTGTAGAAATCAACCTCGATGGCACCGGCCAAGCGGATATTTCGACGGGGCTGCCGTTCTTTGATCACATGCTGAATGCTGTGTGCACCCACGGCTCCTTCGACCTTCGCGTCCACGCCGACGGCGATATCGACATCGATGCCCACCACACCGTCGAAGACACCGCGATTGTTCTCGGCCGTGCCTTCCTGGAAGCACTGGGGGACAAGTCCGGTATCCGCCGTTTCGGGTCCCAGCTGCTGCCCATGGATGAGGCGCTGGTGGAGGCCGTCGTCGACATTTCTGGGCGCCCCTACTTCGTGATGAATGGCGAACCGGAAAACATGGAGTGGCAGGTCATCGGCGGGCACTACGCCACGGTGATCAACCGTCACTTCTTCGAAACCTTTGCCACGCACTCGGCGACGACTCTGCATGTCAACGTGCGGTACGGCCGCGATCCACACCACATCACGGAGGCTGAGTACAAGGCGGTGGCCCGTGCCCTGCGTCAGGCTACTGAGCGGGATCCGCGCATGACCGGAGTTCCTTCGACGAAGGGAGCTCTCTAAGCCGTTATGAACGTGTTGGTTCTCATTCTCTTTCTGGTCACCGGTTTGCTCGTCGGAGGCGCGTGGGCGGCTTATCAGAATGGCTCGGTGCTACTGACCGTGGTCGCAGGCGCGCTCGCGGCGGTGTCCGCGATCGCTGCGCTGGCCTGGATGCTTGACATCTTCTCAGCGGGGGTGGCAGCGAAGTGACGGAGCACACCCCGCAGAGCGTATGGAAGGTCGCCGGCTTTAGAGAAACCATGATCGCGGTGGTTTCCGCCTTCGGTGCCTGGTCGGTCCTGCTTCCGGTGGTGCCCCTGGCCGTGCTGGACTCCGGTGGTTCCGCCACGTTGGCTGGTGCCACCACCGGCGTGTTCATGTTGGCGACGGTGCTTACCCAGATGGCGACTCCGATGCTGCTGCGCATCTTTGGCTATCGCCCCATCATGGCGGCCTCAGCACTGTTGTTGGGACTGCCGGCGTTGGGACACATGCTGGGCGATGCCGCCCCGATCGCCCTGGGATTCTCCGCCCTGCGCGGCATCGGCTTCGGCGCTCTCACAGTGGCGGAGAACGCTCTCATCGCAGAAATTACGCCGCGGCGTTTGCTGGGCAAGGCCACCGGTATCTTCGGTTTGTTCATCGGTGCAGCCCAGATGGCGTTCTTGCCTGTGGGTCTCGCGGTGGCTTCAGCCTTTAATTACAACACGGTGTATCTCCTAGCCGCTGGCCTTGGCCTGCTGGGATTCTTCACGTGCATTTTGGTACCGCAAATCAAGGCAGCTCCAGTGGGGTTGCCAGACCCAACGGACACCACCCCGCGGGCACCAATGTGGAAGCTTGTGCTCGTCCCAGCGCTCGCTCTGACCAGTTTCTCCGTGAGCTACGGCGTCGCCTCCAATTTCATTTCCCCGGCGGTACGCGAGCTGGATCCTGAGCGCGGCGCTGTCCTAGGCGGCCTCATGCTGTCCGTGATCGGTGGCGCGGCCATGATTTCACGCTATGTCGCCGGTGTCGTGGCGGACCGCGTGGGCCAGCCAGGCACGTTGATGATTCCAGCCCAGGCTTTCTCAGTCTTTGGCGTGGGTCTAATCGCCGCCGTGCTGTGGCAAGAATGGTCAGTATGGCTGCTCGTGTTCGGCACTGTCATCTATGGTGCGGGTTTCGGCATCGTCCAGAACGAGGCTTTGTTGTCGATGTTCGACCGCCTCCCTCGCGAGCGCCTGTCCGAAGGTTCTGCGGTGTGGAATATCTTCTACGACGGTGGAACTGGACTTGGTTCGACGGTTCTCGGCGCCGTCGTGGCTATGTCCGGATACGATGGCGCCTTCGCGGCTGGTGCCGTCATCATCGCGGGTGGCCTGCTCATGTCCGTGGCTGACCGCGCCTTGGGCAAGACCCGTGTGAGCGAGCTGAATGATATTCAGACTCGCCTGCGCATGATTAGAAGGCCGAGGAGGCCCGGAAAGGAGCCACGATGAGCTCATACGACGTAGTAGTCCTGGATTATGGCGCTGGCAATGTCCGGTCGGCAGTGCGCGCGCTGGAGCGGGTCGGCGCTACCGTGACGGTCACCGCGGACCCCAAGACAGCCGTGGAAGCCGATGGCCTCCTAGTCCCCGGTGTGGGGGCCTTCGCCGCCTGCATGGAGGGGCTGCGCGCCGCGCAGGGACCAAGGATTATCGGCCAACGCTTGGCTGGCGGGCGCCCCGTCCTGGGAATCTGTGTGGGTATGCAGATTCTTTTTGACTCAGGTACCGAACACGGCGTACACACCGAAGGCTGCGGCGAGTGGCCGGGAGAGGTCTCCCGCTTGCAGGCTTCCGTTCTCCCACACATGGGATGGAACACCGTGGAGCTTCCTAGCGGAAGCCGCATGTTCGAAGGCGTGAGCGCGGAGGATCGCTTTTACTTCGTGCATTCTTATGCCGCGCGGAACTGGGAGCTCGAGACGGAGATTACCGAGCCACCGAAGGTGGCGTGGTCTGAGTACGGCGGTGACCGCTTTGTCGCCGCAGTAGAAAACGGTGCGTTGTGGGCCACGCAGTTCCACCCGGAGAAATCGGGTGACGTGGGTTCGCAGCTGCTAAAGAACTGGATTGGAACGCTTTAAAGAGCCCGCGTGAAAGGTAGACTACCCACCATGAGCTTTACACTGTTGCCCGCGGTTGACGTCGTTGATGGTCAGGCAGTACGCCTCGACCAAGGAGAAGCAGGAACCGAAAAGTCCTATGGATCGCCGCGGGAGGCCGCCCTTAAATGGCAGGCCCAAGGCGCGCAGTGGTTGCACGCGGTGGATTTGGACGCCGCCTTCGGTCGTGGCTCCAACCACGAGCTGCTCGCTGAAATTACGACGAGCGTGGATCTAGACGTGGAATTGACCGGAGGTATCCGGGACGACGATTCCTTGGCGCGAGCCTTGGCCACTGGTGCCCGCCGCGTCAATATTGGAACTGCAGCGCTGGAAAACCCAGAATGGATTGCCAAGGTCCTCGCAGAACATGGCGACCGCATTGCAGTGGACCTCGCCGTCCGAATGGTGGATGGTGAGTGGCGCACACGCGGTCACGGCTGGGTATCCGATGGCGGAGACCTCTGGGAGGTGCTCGAGCGTCTTGATGCAGCGGGTTGCACCCGTTTCGTGGTGACGGATGTGTCGAAGGATGGCACACTCCAGGGCCCCAATATCGAGCTGCTGCGTGAGGTAGCGGCCGCCACGGACGCCAAGGTGACCGCCTCCGGCGGTATTTCCACGCTCGATGATCTGCGCGAGTTGGCCCTTTACGAGAACGAAGGGATCGATTCCGCCATCATCGGTAAGGCACTCTACGAGGAGCGCTTCACCTTGGAGGAGGCTCTTGCAGCCGTTGCGGAGGTTACCCCGCTGCCGGGAGAGGAATACATCGACCCGATCGAGGAGAAGTAGGCCTATGGCCCCGATGACAGGAACTTCAGCGTCGGATCCGCGCGAACTTGTTGCCTTTGCGGAAGCCGCAGTGGACCAGGTTGATGAACTCTTCCGCAGGGGCCTTGGCGCGGCACCCGCGCGTTTCAAAGGCGAAGGAGACTTTGCTACCGAGGTGGATCTGCTCATCGAACAGCAGTTGCGCCAGACATTGGGCCAGCTCACCGGCATTCCGGTGTTCGGTGAAGAGTCCGGTGGCAACTTGGAGGAGACGGTGTGGGTTGTGGATCCGGTAGACGGAACCGCGAACTACTCGGCTGGGAATCCGTGCTGCGGCATTCTTGTTTCGCTCCTGCACGATGCAAAGCCGGTCGTCGCCGTCGCCGACTTTCCATTGTTGAACCGCCGTGTTGTTGCGGCGCAAGGGATGCCGCTGCGTACGACCGGCGGCCCGGCGACCGGGTTCGGGGGAGGAGAGGAGGCCCTAGGATTCGACGAAGCGCGCGGACACGTGGGCTGCTCCTCGCACCTGCCCACGAGCCTATTCAACGACCTACGAGAGACCGGGCTGCGCCCCCGTATGACTGGGTCGGTAGGGCTGGACAACGCTTTTGTCGCTCAGGGCGTGTTCGACGGTGCAGTGAATTTCTCGCCGCACCCGTGGGATAACGCGGCGGGCGCGCTCATCATTAAGGCTGCCGGTGGCCGCGTGAGCGACCCCGAGGGCAATGAGTGGACTGCACACTCGAAGGGCTTCGTGGGCGGGACCCCGCAGGTGCATGCCACGATTTTGGAGGCCATTGCTCGAAATCCCCGTGGGGACCGCTAAATAGGCCCCGTCCCGGGGCTGAAACCGGTGCTCGGCACTGGCGCTGAATCCCGGACTTATTCTTTAACGTTTTACCGTTTTCCTACTATGCTCATCACCGTTCGGTGGTCCCAAGTGGACTGCTGTTCATCTCACCTTTAGCTATGAGGAGGATTGTCACCATGGCGCTTGCCGTGCGCGTGATCCCGTGTCTGGACGTTGACAATGGCCGCGTGGTCAAAGGCGTCAACTTTGAAAACCTGCGTGATGCCGGCGACCCAGTGGAGCTGGCCGCTCGCTATGGTCAGCTGGGCGCTGATGAGCTGACATTCTTGGATGTCTCCGCGTCCAAGGACGGCCGCGGCACCATGCTCGACGTCGTTCGCCGCACGGCGGATCAGGTGTTCATCCCACTAACCGTCGGCGGCGGCGTGCGGTCGGTGGAGGACGTTCGTGAGCTGTTGCGGGCTGGTGCCGATAAGGTGTCCGTTAATTCTTCCGCCATTGCGCGCCCCGAGTTGTTGCGCGAGCTCGCGGATGTGTTTGGTTCTCAGTGCATCGTGTTGTCCGTCGATGCTCGCCGTGCGGCGGGCTTTCCCAGCGGATTTGAGGTCACCACGCATGGCGGCACACGCTCCGCGGGGATCGACGCTGTGGAATGGGCCAAGCGCGGCGAGGAATTGGGGGTCGGCGAGATTCTGCTGAACTCCATGGATGGTGACGGAACCAAGGCAGGCTTCGACCTCGAATTGACTGAGGCCGTGCGTGCAGCGGTTTCGGTGCCGATCATCGCCTCGGGTGGGGCCGGGAAGGCCGAGCACTTTCCACCGGCTATCGACGCTGGAGCGGATGCCGTGCTCGCGGCTAGTATCTTCCACTTCGGCGAGGTGGAGATTTCCGAGGTCAAGCAGGCATTAGCTGCTGCAGGAAAGGAGGTCCGTCAATGACAGAGGACAGCACTAACTCCGCCAGCACCACGAACGTCGGGGACTATGAGCTGAGCGACGACATTGCCCTGCAGCTCAAGCGCAATGAGGCGGGCCTAGTCCCGGCTATCGTGCAGTCGGAACGAGGTGAGGTACTCATGCTGGCGTGGATGGATGACCACGCGCTGGCTTACACGCTGGCGACGCGCCGCGGGACCTACTACTCACGCTCGCGTCAAGAGTATTGGATTAAAGGGCTGACGTCCGGCAATACCCAAGAGGTAGTGGGTGCGCGCCTAGATTGCGATGGTGACACCATTCTGCTCACCGTGCGTCAGCGCGGCGGGGCATGCCATACCGGCGACCGGACCTGTTTCGACGCGCGAACCCTTCTTGGGGAGGAAGATCATGGCTAAGCGCGGCGGACCCGTACTGATGTTGGTCGGCGCCATCTTGTTGTGGCTATCCTCCCGCATGACGTGGGTGAAGGCGGCGGTCGAAGACGATAAGGCCGGATCGAGCGTGGTGGAGCTATCCGGCTCCTTATGGTCCCTTGAGCTCATCGCGCTGAGCGTGGTGGTCCTGGCCGGTGGCGTGGCTGCCTTCGCTCTCCGGCGGACTGGCCGGCGCATCGTCTCCGTCATCACCGCCCTCGCTGCTGCGGCTGCGGGATGGCGTCCGGTGGCGCTGTTGACCGCCGGCTCCGAGGCGGAGCGTGCCCAGGAGCTTCTGCAAGGCGGGACCAACGATACCTCCGTGGATACGACGACTATTTCCGATTGGGCCGTCGTCCTCACCGCGGACGCGTCGACTGCGGGCCCAGTTCTCGCGCTCGTCGGCGCCGCCCTGGCGCTCTTTGGGGCGGTGCTGGTGGCGAGCAACCCGGGTGCTGATAAACCCCGCACAGCCAAATACGAAACCCCGGCGGTACGGCAGGAGCGCCTGCAGGAAGAACTCGAAACCTCCCAAGATTCCGGCCGCGTGATGTGGGACGCGCTGGATGCTGATATTGATCCCACAGATCCCCGCTCCTCCTAAACTCCCCGTTCCGCCTAAACACACGCGCCGCGACGGCGAGCATAGTGACGGAGAGCCTGGTGAGAAAGGCCCTGTTGCGGGGAACGGGTGCCCCGGATTTCTAGTTAGAGGTGGGGGCGCGCTAGCCTAAATGTGATCTCGAACGCCCCTGTTTCTTTCTTTGAGTCTCCTTCGGGGAAGGGAGGTGGAATCATGCCTACCCCGATCGCCGTCGATCACCTCGTGGCCGGAGTGCTGGCTGATGTAGCCGCGCGGGAGGCCCGTGTCCCGTTCAAGGAAATTAAAGCAAGGTCCCGCGACATGGACGCTCCGCGCGATGCCGCGAAAGCTCTGCTGCGCCCGGGATGCTCTATCATCACCGAAATCAAGCGCGCCGTGCCCTATGGCGGTGAAATTGCCCACTTGGATAGCCCGAAGTCGGTGGCAGAACTGGCACATAGCCTGGAGGAAGCAGGGGTTCATGTGATGGCCTGTCAGACAGATCGTCGCCGCTTCCACGGGTCACTCGAGGACATGCGGGTCGCCCGTGCAGCCGTCGACATACCGATGCTGTGCCGCGACACCATCGTTGATCCCTATCAGATTCATGAGGCGCGGTGCTATGGGGCAGACGCGATTCCCTTGCAGGTGGAGCTGCTCAGCCAAGCTCGCCTCGAGTCACTTCTCGATCGCGTGGAATCCCTCGGGATGACCGCCATCCTGGAAGTCCGCACCTGTGCCGAGGTGGATCGCGTTATCAAGGCAGGGGGAACTGTCGTGGCGATCAACGCGTGGTCATTGGCCTCCGATGCTATTAATCGGGAGGCCTTTTCTGCTATTTCGCCCGGCCTTCCTGAGAGCATCACTCGCATCGCGGTGGGCGGTGTTAATAACCCGCGCAACGTGCTGTCTTATGCCTCGCAAGGTGCTGATGCCATCCTCGTCGGTGAGTCCATCATGGCTGCCCAGGACCCGATGACCTTGGCCCGTTCCTTGGTGGCCGCAGGCCAACACCCCGCATGCCCTTCGCGTAGAAGCTAAGCGCGTTGTCGCGGCCGTCATTTTCAGGCACACTGTTTCCCGTGCAGATTTACAACCTCGCCAATATTCCTTCCCCGCCACAAGGCGTGTGGCATCTCGGCCCGGTCCCGATTCGTGCTTATGCCATGTGCATCATCGTCGGCATTCTCGTCGCGATGTGGATGACGCTGCGCCGTTATACCGCTCGCGGAGGCAACCCTGACGTGGTGTGGGATGCTGCCCTGGTGGTGATCCCGGCGGGCATCATTGGCGGGCGCCTCTATCACGTGATTACGGATTACGATAAGTACTTTTGCTCCACGTGTGATCCGATCGATGCAGTGAAAATCACCAACGGGGGGCTCGGTATCTGGGGAGCTGTCGCACTGGGGGCGGTGGCTCTGTGGATCATGTTCCAGATTAAGGGTATTCCGTTGGGGCCCTTTGCTGATGCCGTCGCCCCAGGGCTTATCTTGGCCCAGGCCATCGGCCGGTTGGGTAATTGGTTTAACCAGGAACTGTATGGCCGTGAGACCACTGTCCCGTGGGCCCTCGACATCTACTACCGAGTTAATGAAAGCGGTGAGTATGCGCCCATCAGCGGCCGCTCGACTGGGGAAGTAGTGGCCTCTGTGCATCCGACCTTTCTCTATGAGCTTGTGTGGAACGTGGCGGTATGCGTGTTCCTGCTTTGGGCGCACAAGGCGTTCAAGCTTGGCTATGGTCGTGTCTTCGCGCTGTATGTTGCCGGGTACACCGCGGGCCGCTTCGTCGTGGAAAACATGCGTGCGGACGACGCCACGCACATCTTCGGCCTCCGGGTCAACGTCATCGTTTCCGTGGTCTGCTTTGTCGTGGCGCTCATCGTGTACTTCCGACTGCCGCGCGGGCAGGAGTCGCCGGAGGAAGTCGATCCCACCCGCGCCACGGAGACTGCGGTGGGCAGCGCTGCCGAGGGTAGCGCCGGTGAGTCTAAATGGTGACGGTGTGCGTAGTGCCCACCGTATATAGGCCCTGAGATTCTGTGGAGTAGCCGGGATCACACGTGGGGTTTGCGGCTCCTTACATAGCAATCTAGAGACCGGTGAAGCGGAGCCGAAATGCCCGGATGTGCCCGGTTATTACCGTTTGTAGCTGCAATGCGGGCGTCGCGTTTTCCGCTTGGAATACCGGCGCTACGGGTCGAAAACCCGGCATGAGCTTCGTTCGTGGTGGCCGAGACCAGTAAACGGGGGTAGTTTGGGAACCGTTAGAAACTCCCGATGTGAATAAGGCACTCCATGTTGGATAGAAGAACCAAAATCGTTTGTACGTTGGGTCCTGCAGTCGCAAGCAAGGAAGGAATTCTTGGGCTTGTTGAAGCAGGCATGAACGTGGCGCGTCTGAACATGTCCCACGGCGAGCATGCGGACCACGAGGCGAACTACCGCTGGGTCCGCGAGGCCACCGATGAGACCGGCCACGCAGTCGGCGTCTTGGCGGACCTGCAAGGCCCGAAGATTCGCCTAGGCCGTTTCGTCAACGGTGAAGAGATGTGGAAGGACGGCGAAATCGTCCGCATCACCGTTGATGACGTCGAAGGCACGCACGACCGCGTGTCCACCACCTACAAGAACCTGGCACAGGACGCGAAGCCAGGTGACCGCCTGCTGATCGACGATGGCAAGGTCGCCGTCGTGTGCAAGGAAGTCGACGGCAACGACATTGTCTGCGAGGTTACCGAGGGCGGACCGGTCTCGAATAACAAGGGCGTGTCCCTGCCGGGAATGGACATTTCTGTTCCGGCGCTGTCGGAAAAGGACATCGCAGATCTTCGCTTTGCGTTGAAGCTCGGCGTAGACATGGTTGCCTTGTCCTTTGTGCGCTCCCCGGCTGACGTGGACAAGGTCCACGAGATCATGGATGAGGAAGGTCGCCGCGTTCCTGTCATCGCCAAGCTCGAGAAGCCGGAAGCAGTCGACGCTCTCGAGTCCATCGTCCTAGCCTTCGATGCCATCATGATCGCCCGCGGTGACCTCGGCGTCGAGGTTCCGCTGGAACAGGTTCCGCTGTTCCAGAAGCGCGCTATCCAGATCGCTCGTGAGAATGCCAAGCCGGTGATCGTGGCAACGCAGATGCTCGATTCTATGATCTCCAACCTGCGCCCGACTCGTGCGGAGGCCTCCGACGTTGCCAACGCAGTGCTCGATGGCGCCGATGCGGTCATGCTCTCTGGTGAGACCTCCGTCGGCATCGACCCCCACAATGTTGTGCGCACGATGTCCCGGATCGTGATGAACGCTGAGCAGGGCGGCCAGGTTCCTCCGCTGACGCACGTCCCGCGCACCAAGCGTGGCGTTGTGTCTTACTCCGCACGTGATATTGCTGAGCGCCTTAACGCGAAGGCTATCGTGGCCTTTACGACGTCCGGTGATACCGCTAAGCGTGTGGCTCGACTGCACTCCCCGTTGCCGCTCTTGGCCTTTACCCCGCACCCGGCGGTGCGCTCGCAGCTGGCCTTGACGTGGGGCGCGGAGACCTTCCTGAGTGACGCGGTTGAGTCCACCGATGACATGATGGCAGCCATCGATGAGGCCCTGCTGGGGATGGACAAGTACAAGGAGGGCGATATGATCATCGTCATCGCCGGTACTCCTCCTGGAATCTCCGGTAACACGAATATGATTCAGGTCCACGAACTGGGCCAGACCCTGCGCGATAAGTAATACTGTCGCAGATAAGCAGGCAGCGCCGCCTCACCCCGGTTGCTTCCTTACCCACTAAGTGGGAAGGAGGAACGGTGGTGAGGCGGCGCTTTGTCTGTGAGGAAAGCCCGTCGGGGGTTAATAGGCAACAGTGCGTCTATAACCTGACTTGGCTCAAATTAGTGCCGAAGGGT